>JAGWUY010000103.1 GCA_028868255.1 Alphaproteobacteria bacterium
GAGTTTATAAACATGACGCGCCCGATCAAGAAAGCCATTTTTCCAGTTGCCGGTCTTGGCACTCGTTTTTTGCCCGCAACCAAGGCCATGCCCAAAGAAATGCTGACTGTGGTTGACCGGCCCCTCATCCAGATTGTGGTGGATGAAGCGCGCGATGCCGGTATTGAACATCTGATTTTTGTAACCGGGCGCAACAAGAGCGTGATCGAAGATCATTTTGACAAGCAATATGAGCTGGAATCAACCCTGCGCAAGCGTGGCAAATCAGAATCCCTGAGTGTGCTGGAGCAAGATTTGCCGGGCGCCGGCCAAACCAGCTTCACCCGCCAGCAGGAGCCACTTGGCTTGGGCCATGCCATTTGGTGTGCGCGCAATATTGTTGGCAATGAGCCATTTGCGGTGTTACTGCCAGACATGATTATTAACGCCCAACCTGGCTGCATGAAGCAGATGGTGGATGTGTACCATGAGCGCGATGGTGGCAATGTTATTGCTGTTGAGGAAGCGCCGTGGGAGCAAGTGCATCGCTATGGTGTGGTGGGAGCTGGTGATTGGCAAGACAATCACTTTGCCATCAATGCCATGGTTGAAAAACCAAAACGAGAAGTGGCACCTTCAAACCTTATCATTTCCGGGCGCTATATTCTGCAACCCGAAATCTTTGCAGAAATCGAAAAGCAAAAGCCAGGATCAGGCGGTGAAATCCAAATCACCGATGCCATGATCCGTCTCATGGAACACCAGCCATTTCATGGCTTGAAATTTAATGGCACCACCTATGACTGCGGCGACAAGATTGGGTTCCTGGCGGCCAATGTGGCCTTTGCGTTGGAGCGCGACGATTTAGGGCCAGCATTCCGGCAAGTGCTGCAAGACATTATTGCCAAGCACTCGGGCTTTCTCAGCTGGAATGCCAATGGCGAGCTGGCGGCAATCTTGCACGATATTCGTGCTGGCACCGGCTATCTGGCCCGTGAGGAAGAAGAGATTAACCCGCAGCCTCAACAGCAGCAGGCTTGATGCCCCTTTAAGAGAAAAGCTTCGCCAAGCGGTTCAACAAGCCGGCAGAAGCATCACCTGAAGGCTCGGGTGATGTTATGTCAAACCCCGCTGCGCGCCAGGCATCCACCCCGCCTGCCAGAATAAAGGCATTGCCTTTTGCTGCAGTGGCCAAGGCGCTGGCGTTCATTTTCGTGCGCATGCCGCTTTTGCAATAGTAGACAATTGTTTGCTTGTGATCGCCAACGCTGCCAGCTGTGAGTGTGGGAAGTGGGGTGTTGATCGCGCCCACGATGTGCCCGCCAGAAAATTCGCCGGGCCCGCGCACGTCCACCAGCAGGGCTCCTTTCTCAATCAACTGCTTGGCGTTTTGCGGGGTGATGACTGGTAAAGACATGTATGAGAAATCCTTATTCAATTTGAAACTGTGATTGGGTTGGTCATGCGCAATTGCCTCTCAGCGCCATTTCTTTATATTCAATATTGCTAATATATGTGAGATGTAATATGCAGTCAAGAGATGCTGTGCGTGGACGTGAGGGTGATATGAAAGAGCCTGTGATTGAAGCCTTTTTTGATGGGCCAACCAACACCGTGAGCTATCTGGTGGCGGATGCTGAAACACGCAAAGCTGTGGTGATTGATCCTGTGCTGGACTATGATCACAAATCCGGCGAGGCCCGTGTTGCCTCTGCTGATCAGATTTTGCGCAAGGCCGCGGAGGCCCGATTTTCAATTGAAATGGTTTTGGAAACCCATGTGCATGCTGACCATCTTTCGGGTGCGCCTTACATCAAGGTGAAGACTGGTGCGCGGGTGGCAATTGGGGAGCACATCAAGGATGTGCAACATATCTTCAGGCCGATCTTTGATGCGCAGGATGTTTCGGGCACTGGCAGCGAGTTTGACCTTCTGTTGAAAGATGGTGATGTGCTGGCTCTTGGTGGTTTGAAGATTGAGGTGATCGCGACGCCAGGGCACACGCCGGCTTGCATCTCGTTTAAAATCGGTGATGTAGTGTTCGTGGGTGATACGTTGTTCATGCCAGATTATGGCACGGCGCGGGCGGATTTCCCCGGCGGCAATGCGCGCCAACTTTACCGCTCAATCCAGCGCTTGTTGGCGCTGCCAGCAGAGACGCGGCTTTTCATGTGTCATGATTATTTGCCGAAGAATGGCCGCGACCATTTTGTGTGGGAGACGACTGTGGCCGAACAGCGCGCGGCGAATATTCATGTCCACCAAGGTGTTTCCGAGGATGACTATGTGGCGATGCGCGAGGCGCGCGACAAAACACTTTCAGCTCCCGTTTTGTTGCTGCCCTCCATTCAGGTGAATATGCGGGCCGGAAAATTGCCGCCTGCCGATGCCAATGGTGTGCATTATATCAAGGTTCCGGTGAAGCTTGTGTGAGCACCGTTCTTCCAGCTAAGAGAAGCCAAAGCTGGAGAGACAGATGAATTTTGCATCAGATAATGTTTATGGCGTTGACCCGCGCATCATGCAGGCCATGGTGGATGCCAACTATGGCACAGCGGTTTCCTACTGCCATGATGATGGCTCCAAAGCAGCAGAAGCGCGGCTTTCGGAGGTTTTTGAAAAGGAAGTGAAGGCTTTTTTTGTGGTGAATGGGACGGGAGCCAATTCATTGGCGCTGTCTGCCATATCGCCCCCCTTTGGCGGGATTTTTTGCCACGAGACGAGCCACATCAACACAGATGAATGCAATGCCCCGGAACTTTTTACGGGTGGGGCAAAGCTGATCACACTGGCGGGGGCACAAGGCAAGATTACACCTCAAGCCATCACCGAAAAACTCAAGGCCTTTGGCCATGGCGAGCATGGGGCGAAACCATCGGCTTTGTCGATCACCAATGCCACGGAGTTGGGCACGGTTTATTCGCCTGCTGAAGTTAAAGCCTTGGCTGATGTGGTGAAGCCCAAGGGCATGAAGCTGCATATGGATGGCGCGCGCTTTGCCAATGCCTTGGTGAGCCTGGGTTGCACGCCCGCAGAGATGACATGGAAGGCGGGGGTTGACGTGTTGTCGTTCGGAGGCACAAAAAATGGCGGCATGCTGCTGGAGGCAGTAGTGTTTTTTGATACGTCACTGGCGGAAGATTTTCTTTATCGGCGCAAGCGCGTAGGGCAGCTGGTATCCAAGGGGCGTTTTCTTTCTGTCCAGATGCTGGCCTATTTGCAGGACGATGTGTGGCTGGCCAATGCAAAGCGTGCCAATCGTCTGGCGCAGGATTTGGCCAAGGGTTTTGTGGCTTCAAATCGCGTTCAGCTGTTTGCGCCTGTCGAAGCCAATGAAGTGTTTGCGGTGATGCCGCGCAAAATGTTTGATGCGCTGCAGGCGCAAGGCGCGCATTTTTATGATTGGCCGATGGAGGGTTTGGCCGCTGATGCGGTGCTGTGTCGCTTCGTTTTATCATTCGCAACACCAGAGGGCGATGTGACTCAGTTTTTGAAATTGGTGCGTGAGACGCCTTAAGCGTTTGGCCAGGTGTCCGACACTTTATAACCTGCGGAATAAGGGTCTTGCGGGTCGAGCAGCAAGGTGGCTTGACCACTGATCCAGGCACGGCCGGTGATCTGCGGAATGATGGCCTTGTGATTGCCAATTGTCGTTTCGCCTGCAATTTTGCCCATAAATCTTGAATCGATCACGCTGCGGCCAATGTAAGTATCGCCCAGTTTCATCAGGCCCTTGGCATGGAGTACCGCCATCAGGGCGGAGCAGCCCGTGCCTGTGGGTGAGCGATCGAGCTTGCCCGGATTGACCACACAGGCATTGCGCGAGGTGAGCACGCCATTTTCACGCGATAACGGCTCACGCATGAAGCAAAAGGCATAATGCTTCCATTCCGGCAGGGTGGGGTGATGGAAGGGCAATTGTTCATTGGCGGCCTTCACTATAGCGCGGCCCAATTGGGCCACATGATGGGCATTTCGCGGGGTGATCTCCATGCCGAAATCCGCCACATCGGCCATCACGAAACTGTCGCCTCCAAAGGCGGTATCGACGATGATTTCGCGGCCTTCGACATTCAGTGTTGCGGCAATGTTGGTGGCGAAGGCTGGCACATTGGTGAGGGTGATGCTTTCGGCCTTGCCATTTTTGCAGGAGGCTGAAATTTCAATCAGGCCTGCGGGCGCTTCCAGCACCATGTGGGTTACAGGCTCTTGCATGGGAATGATGCCCGCGTCCAGCAGTACGGTGGCCACGCAAATGCAGTTGGAGCCTGACATGGGTGGCGTGTCTTCCGGCTCCATGATGATGAAACCCATTTGCGCCTTCGGGTTTTTCGGCGGCACCAGAAGATTGACGTGGCGGAATACGCCGCCGCGCGGTTCATTGAGCACAAAATTACACAAGGTTTTATCGGTGGCGATGAAGCGTGATTGTTCCCAGATCGTATCACCCGGTGGCGGGCAAACGCCCCCCACAATCACATCCCCCACTTCTCCCTCAGCGTGGCAATTGATGATGTGAATGGATTTGGTGGAGCGCATGTGAGCTTACAAGTCACCTGTCACGCATTTCTTGGCGAGAGACTTATATTGTTTTTCAGTGAAGAGGATGGGGTTGCCACCGGCTGATGGATCTTTGATCGCCATGGCGGCCACTTCATCGAGGCGTTTTACGTCGATGCCAATTTCTTTCAAGGAATGCGGAATGCCGATTTCCTTGCGCAGCGCCAAGATCCATTTCATGAAACCATCAAAGCCGCCCTTGATGCCCAAGTAAGCAGCGGCGCGATCAATGTCTTTTTCGATCTTCTTACGATTGGCCTTCAAGACGTAAGGCATGATGATGCCGTTCAAGAGACCATGATGTGCATCATACAAGCCACCGAACGGGTGCGAGAGGGCGTGGATTGCACCCAAGCCGCGCTGGAAGGCGGTGGCACCCATGGTTGAAGCCACAAGCATATTGCCACGGGCATCAATATCCTTGCCCTTTTTCACGGCGGTCACCAGATTTTCTTTCACCAACAACATGCCTTCAAGGCCAACACCTTTTGCCAGTGGATTGTAGAAAGGCGCAGAGTAGGCTTCGAGGCAGTGGGCCAAAGCGTCCATGCCAGTTGCTGCTGTCAGTTTTGCAGGCAAACCAAGTGTCAACTCGGGATCAAGAATGGCGATCTTGGGCATGATGGCGGGGTGGAAAATGATTTTCTTTTCATGCGTGACTGGGTGGGTGACCACACCAGCACGGCCCACTTCAGAGCCAGTGCCAGCGGTGGTTGGCACAGCAATGATGGGCGAGATTTTGGATGCATCAGCGCGTGTCCACCAATCGCCAATATCTTCGAGATCAAAGACCGAAATGGTTTGGCCGTGCATCAGCGCAATCATTTTGCCAATATCAAGGCCGGAACCTCCGCCAAAGGCAATCACGCCATCATGCATGCCAGCCTTATAGGCTTTGACTCCGCTGATGATGTTGGCTTCCACGGGGTTGGGGCGCACATCAGAAAACACCTGAATGGCAAGGCCTGCTTTTTTCACGTCTTCTACAATGGCCTGTACCATGGGCATGGATGCAAGGCCGGGGTCAGTTACAAAGAGTGGGCGCTTGATACCACACGCTTTGCAATGATCCGCCAATTCCTTGATGCGGCCTGCGCCAAATTTGATCGCGGTGGGAAAGTTGATGTTGCGATGGGGGATTGTCATAGTGTGGTCCTCAGGTGAAAGCTTTTGGGTCTGGTCAGGGCTTCATAGCCCAATGATGAAAGGGTTGCGCCGCGGCCCGTGTTTTTCACTCCGGTCCAAGTGAGCGCCGGGTCAAGATAGTCGCAGCGGTTCATAAACACTGTGCCGGTTTCTAATTGATTGCCAATGTGGGTGGCGGCACCTGCATCCGAAGTCCAGATGGCGGCGGTGAGGCCGAATTCTGAATCATTCATCAGTTCGATGGCTTCTTCATCGCTTGACACTTTCATAATGCCGACCACAGGCCCAAAGCTTTCATCCAGCATCACGCTCATCTGGTGGTTCACATTGGTGAGGAGTTGGGGTGCGAGATAGGGTGTGGCTTTTTTATCGGCAGGGAAGAGCTTGGGATCGATGTGGGCCTTTGCGCCTGCTTTGACGGCGGCGGCGATTTGCTTGCGCACAAAACTTGCGGCTTCCGGTTTGATCATCGGGCCCAAGGTGGTGGACTCGTCAAGGGGTGATCCCAGCACGTATTTCTTGGTAAGATTAACTGCGCCATCAACAAAATCCTTATACAGGTTCTTGTGCACATAGATGCGTTCAATGCCGCAGCAGCTTTGGCCTGAGTTGAAAAAGGCGCCATCCACCAAGTTCTCGATAGCATGGGCGAGATTGGCATCGGCGCGGACATAGGCCGGGTCCTTGCCGCCAAGTTCCAGGCCAACGCTCAGGAAGTGGCCAGCGGCGGCTTGTTCAATCGCCGCACCACCGGGCACAGAACCAGTGAAGCAGATCATGTTGGCCAGTTTGCCGGAGATGATTTCGGCAGCTTGCTCATGGCTCAAGACCAAATTGTGAAACAGGCCGGGTGGCAGGCCTGCTTTATCAAAGGCCTTCTGGAAACGCTCTCCCACCAACAATGTATGTGAGGCATGTTTCAAGACTACGGCGTTGCCCGCCATCAATGCCGGGATGATGGAGTTGACGGCGGTGAGATAAGGATAGTTCCATGGCGCGATGGTGAAGACGATGCCTAAGGGTTCACGTTTGATGTAACGGGTGAAACCTTCCTTGGGCGCAGGGCGCACATCGGCGAGCGCTTGCTCGGCAATTGAGATCATATAACGCGCGCGTTCTTCAAAGCCGCGCAACTCGCCTGCGCCATAACGGATGGGACGGCCCATGGACCATGCCAGTTCGGGAACGATCTCATCTTTCATCGCCAACATGGCATCAACGGCAGCGCTGCAATATTTGGCGCGTTCGGCAATGCTCAAAGCTGCCCAGGCTTTTTGGGCGGCGATGGCGGCGTTGAAGGCCGCGGCAACTTCCTTACGGGAGGCAATCTTGCGCTTGGCAACAATGCTGCCATCCACGGGTGAGACGGAAGAAATATATTCAGCCATGATGCGACCTCAATAACGCTCAAAGCCACGCTTCAATTCCAAGTCGGTGATGCGGCGATCAAATTCGAATTGCTCCCATTCGGCGGTGTGGACGTAGTGATCGACCACATCATCACCAAAGGCTGAACGCAGGAATTTGGAATTGTTGAGAAGATCGGTGGCGTGGCGCAGGGTTTTTGGAATCTCGCGCAACTTTTGCGCAGCTGAGTAAGCATCGCCGGAGAAGACAGGTTCCAGCTTCATCTTCTTTTCGATGCCGTCCAGACCAGCGGCAATCAAGGCGGCAAAGGCGAGATAGGGGTTCAAATCCGCCCCACCCACGCGGCACTCCACACGGATGGCTTTGCTGTCTGCGCCGCAGAGGCGGTAACCCGCGGTGCGATTGTCAAAGCTCCATACTGCTTTGGTGGGCGCAAAGGTGCCCACCATAAAGCGCTTGTAGGAGTTGATGTAGGGGGCGAGAAAATAGGTGAGTTCGGATGCATGTTCCAACTGGCCTGCAAGATAATGCTGCATCATTTCTGACATGCCGTGGTGACCCGCCTTGTCAAAGAAATGCGGAGTCTTGCCATCTTCACTCCAGAGCGATTGATGGATATGGGAGGAATTGCCGGCCATGCCATAATCCCATTTGGCCATGAAAGTGATGGCCTTGCCCAGACCATAGGCAATTTCTTTGGCCCCATTCTTGATGATGACATGCGTATCGGCCATGGCCAAGGCTTCATCATATTTCACGTTGATTTCTTCTTGGCCCGGGCCCCATTCACCTTTGGAGTTTTCAACCTTGATGCCAGCGCCAGCGAGGCCATTGCGCAGGGCGCGCATATAAACTTCTTCTTTAGAAGTTTGCAAAATGCCATAATCTTCAATGTAATAGGCCGCCGTTTTCATGTTGCGGTAGCCTTTGGTGTTGCAGGTCTCGAAGCTGTCGTCGAACAGAAAAAACTCCAGTTCTGAGGCCATATAAGCTTTCATCTTCATGGCTTCGAGGCGCTTCAACTG
>JAGWUY010000366.1 GCA_028868255.1 Alphaproteobacteria bacterium
CGTTGCTTGGCTAAAAAGCTGATCAGCGCTTATCGCAAAGAGAGGCAAGCGGTCCGTAAGGACCGCTTCTTTGAGCATGAACCTTCTTGAAATGACATCCATGTCCAAACGCTTCGGTGCGCTCGTCGTGACCGATGCCTTGGGCATGACCGTGAGAGAAGGTGAGATCGTCGGCATTCTTGGCCCCAATGGGGCAGGCAAGACGACGCTGTTCAATTTGATTGCAGGCACGTTGCAGCCGGACAGCGGAAACATCTCATTCAACGGCGAAGATGTTTCAGCACTGCGTGCAGCTGATCGGTGCAAGCGCGGCATCGCCCGCTCTTTCCAGGTGCCACAACCCTTCAATGGCATGACTGTTTACGAGAATGCCTTGCTTGCGGCGACCTTTGGCAGGGAGCCGCTTGATCCTGAGGCAAGGGCACTTGCGGCTCTTGAACAGTCTGGCATGAAGGCCAAAGCCAACACGGCCGCCGGGAAACTGACATTGCTGGATCGCAAGCGATTGGAACTTGCGCGGGCACTTGCGGCGAACCCAAAACTTTTGTTGCTCGATGAAATTGCTGGTGGTTTGACAGACAGTGAGTGCGTTTCGTTGCTGGCAGCGATCAAGGATGTTCATGCGCAAGGTGTGACCATCGTCTGGATCGAACATGTGGTTCATGCCTTGTTGTCCGTTGCACAGCGCCTTGTCGTGCTCAACTTCGGCAAGATCATTGCCGACGGCAATCCGCGCGAGATCATGAACAGCCGCGAAGTCAAAAGCATCTATCTCGGGGAAGATGTGCATGGCTGACACGCTTCTCACCATTGAAAACCTGGGAGCCGCCTATGGTGACGCCCGCGCGCTGCATGGCATATCCTTGTCGGTGAAGCAGGGCGAAACTCTAGCGCTGATTGGAGCAAATGGTGCTGGCAAAAGCACGTTGTTGAAATGCATTTGTGGATTGCTCCGCAGCAAGACAGGCGCGGTATGGTACAAGGGTGAGGACATCAGTTCCCTGCCAGCCCACGAGATTGTTAGACGCGGCATCGCACTTGTACCGGAAGGCCGACGATTGTTTCCTTCGCTTTCTGTTGCAGAAAACTTGATGCTTGGCGGACAGGTTGAGCGTGCAGGCCCATGGAATATCGAAAGGCTCTTCACGCTGTTTCCGATTTTGAAAGAAAAGAAAGATCAACCCGCAACCTCGCTCTCTGGCGGGCAACAGCAAATGGTCGCCATTGGACGCGCCCTGATGTCCAATCCCAACTTGATCCTTCTGGATGAGCTTAGCCTGGGGCTCGCACCCATTGTCATCAAGGACATCTATGACCGTCTGCCTGATATCACGGCAGGCGGCATGACTGTTATACTCGTTGAACAGGATGTGACGCGTGCTCTTTCATCAGCAGATACATTCATTTGCCTGCAAGAGGGCCGCATCTCGCTTGCCGGCTCCCCGCACGAACACTCACGTGACGCCATCACCACAGCCTATGTTGGAACCTGAGACATGGAACAGTTCAACGCCATTCTTCAGGGGGTTCTG
>JAGWUY010000104.1 GCA_028868255.1 Alphaproteobacteria bacterium
CGTCACATTGTGAGGATTATCTGATGCAAAAGCTTCTGGTTCTGATCTCAGGGGCAGTGTTCGGCGCAGGCCTCACCATCTCCGGCATGGTCAATCCCGCCAAGATTTTGAATTTTCTGGATTTGGCTGGCCAGTTTGATGGCACATTGATTTTCGTCATGGGCGCAGGCCTCGCCGTAACGGCAATTGGATATTATTTGGTTTTACGCCGGGGCAAGCCGCTGTTTGACAGCCAATTCCACTTGCCAACCGCCGAAACTATTGATGCCAGATTGATGGGCGGTGCGGCGCTTTTTGGTTTGGGTTGGGGTCTCTCAGGCCTATGCCCCGGCCCTGCCCTCGCCAGCCTTGTTTTCGGCTATCAGCAAAGCTTTATCTTTGTCGCCGCCATGTTGGTGGGCACGCTGCTCGTGCGCTTTATTCCAGCGCAAAACAAATTAGATTAGGTCACCGCGCGGCACTACCTAAAAAGGAGCCTTAATGGCAAGCTCAACCGCACCTTCACAAGATATTCTAATTGTGTTGGGCGTTGCCGGTTTGGTTGTGCCCCTTCTGAAACGCATTGGCATCAATTCAGTTCTTGGTTTTCTGCTGATCGGCCTGTTGCTCAGCCCCGGTCTTTTGGGCCAGGCCGCACACCAAATTCCTGCTCTTTCCGCGTTCGCGATTACCAAGCCTGAAGAAATATCAAGACTTGCTGAATATGGCGTGGTGTTCCTGATGTTCTTAATCGGGCTTGAAATCTCGCCCCAACGCCTGCTCACCATGAAGCGTCTGGTGTTCGGTTTGGGCGGCCTGCAAATACTTATCTCAACCGCGGCGCTGTTTTTTGTGATCAAGGCCCTGAGTTTCACGGATCGCGAATCCCTGATCCTTTCATTGGCCCTTTCGCTCTCGTCGACCGCTATTGTCATTCAAATTTTTGCCGATGACAAACGCTTGAACAGCGGCGCAGGCCAAACCTCTTTCGCCATTCTGTTGATGCAGGATTTGGCAGTGATCCCCATCCTGTTGCTCATTGAAGTATCAAGCACGGGGTCAAACAATTTGATCGCCACTGATCTCGCCATCGTGCTGGGGCAAGCCGCACTCGCAGTGGCCGCTATTGTCCTTTTGGGCAAATTTGCCCTGCAACCCTTTTTGAAACTGGTAGCTGGAACCAAAAGCTCTGATCTGTTCATGGCGGCAGTTTTGTTCATTGCCGTGGGGGCTGGTGTGCTCGCCACCAGTGCGGGTCTTTCCATGTCGCTAGGGGCATTCACCGGTGGATTGATGCTGGCTGAAACCGAGTTTCGCCGCGCCATTGAAACCTTGATCGAGCCATTCAAAGGCCTGCTGTTGGGGGCCTTCTTTCTTCTCGTGGGCCTCAGTATGTCGACCAGCGCATTGTTGCAAAGCCCATTCCACATCCTCATTTTGGCCGCTAGCTTCATCACCGTCAAAGCTCTTGTTTTGTTTGGGCTAGCGCGGTTGTTTCGCCTGTCAACAGCCACGGCCATCGAAGCTGCGGCCCTTCTCAGTCCCTGTGGTGAATTTGCCTTCGTGGTGATAGCCGCCGCCAAAACGATTGGCCTGCTTACCAACCCAGAAACAGAAAACATTTTGCTGGCTGTCGTGCTTAGCATGATCGCCATTCCCGTTCTCGGCAAACTCAGCCAGTCGCTGATGCGCCGCCAGGCAAAAGCTACTGCCCGCCAAGCCTTTGAGACCCAGAATATTCCAGAAGATTTGGCCGCTCATGTGATCATTGTGGGCTATGGCCGCGTCGGCAAAATGATTGCCTCCATGTTGGATGAACACGAGATCGGTTATATTGTCTTGGACACAGATGTGAAAATCATTTCGCAAGCCAAGCAGGCGGGCAAGCAGGCCTATTTTGGCGACGCCAGCAATCCCGAGTTCTTGAGCAAATGTGGCTTGAGCACTGCAAAGGCTTTGGCCGTCACCATGGATAACGCCAGCCGCGCAGAAGAAATTGTGCGTAACTCACGCCTTGAACATGCCGCTCTCAAAATCATCGCCCGTGCGCGAGACGAGGCCCATGCCATGCGCCTCTATGCGGCGGGTGCCACCGAAGCCGTGCCGGAAACCATTGAAGCCAGCTTGCAATTGGGTGAGGCGCTGCTGGTGGAAACAGGAATCGCAATGGGCCTCGCCATCGCATCGGTGCATGAGCGGCGCGACGAATTGCGCAAAGCCTTGGGCCGCCCCAACCGAAGGGAGATGTTAAACAAGCGAGTAGTGAGTAGCGAGTAGCGAGTAGCGAGTAGCGAGTAGCGAGTAGCGAGTAGCGAGTAGCGAGTAGCGAGTAGCGAGTAGCGAGTAGCGAGTAGCGAGTAGCGAGTAGCGAGTAAAGGGTGTCCGCGCGTTTGGTCAACCCTATTCGCTATTCGCAACTCACTATTCGCTTAACTTCAAACCACACCTAGCTTCTTTTGCAAATTGGTGCTGCTGGTTGTGTATTGGAACATCAGCCGCTCACCGGGGTTGATATAGCGGAAAGCCTGTTGCGCCATCAGCGCCGCTTCATGGAAGCCAGACAAAATAAGCTTCAACTTGCCGGGATAGGTGTTGATGTCGCCCACCGCAAAAATGCCAGGCACATTGGTTTCAAATTTTTCAGTATCCACCGCAATCAGATTTTCAGTGAGGTTCAAGCCCCAGTCCGACACCGGGCCAAGCTTCATGGTCAAACCAAAAAACGGCAGCATGGCATTGCAAGCCACATCTTGCGATGTGCCATCAGCGCCTTTGATGGTGGCTGATGACAACACACCATCGGCCCCTGCCAGCCCGGTCACCTGCCCGATCAGCAATTTCATCTTGCCTGCCGCCACCAGTTCACGCATTTTGTTGACGGAATCTGGTGCGGCACGGAACTCATCACGTCGATGCAGCAATGTCATGGAGTTCACAATCGGCTGAAGATTGTTGGTCCAATCCAACGCCGAATCGCCCCCACCAACAATCAACACATCCTTGCCGCGAAACGCTTCCATCTTTTTAACGGAATAGAAAACCGATTTTCCTTCATAGGCATCAATACCAGGAATAGGCGGTTTCTTGGGCATAAACGAGCCACCGCCAGCGGCTATCACCACCACTTTGCAGTGGAAGGTCAACTCACCATCTGTGGTCAAAACAAAATCACTGTCACCACGCTTTTCCAGCGTCGTCACCATCTGGTTGAAATGGAATTGCGGCTTAAAAGGTGCGGCCTGTTCCATCAAGCGCGATGTCAGGTCTGCGCCCGTCACCAGTGGCAAGGCCGGAATGTCATAGATCGGCTTTTCGGGATAAAGCTCGGCACATTGCCCACCGGGCCGATCCAGAATGTCAATCACATGGCAGCGCAGGTCAAGCAGACCCAACTCAAAAATGGTGAACAAACCGCAAGGCCCTGCACCGATGATAACGACATCAGTGCTGATCACGTCAGACATGGGCAAGTCCCCTTACAAAATGAAAATTAGAATTGCTTTTCAGGCACCTTAACGCGAAGGCCGTTGAGCGCATCTGAAACCTTGATCTGGCATGAGAGGCGGCTGTTGTCACGCACATCAAAAGCAAAATCCAGCATGTCTTCTTCCATCGGGTTGCGCTTGCCCACCTTATCTTGCCATTCCGGCTCAACATAAACATGGCATGTGGCGCAGGCGCAGGCCCCGCCACAATCAGCATCAATGCCGGGCACTTGGTTTTTCACAGCCGTTTCCATCACCGTCATCCCGGCAATGCCATCAGCAGTGATTTCAGTTCCATTATGTTGGATAAATGTGATCTTGGCCATAAAACGCAAATTCCCCTAAAAAGTGAGGGCTTCTTAAAAGAAGCAGCGCCCAAAGGCAACCGTGAAGGATTATGGCAAAAAAGCGCGAATCTCAGCGCGAAAAGCTTTCTCGGCTTGCTCAAACAAGGCATCGAGAACGCCCGCGTCAAAACCCACCTTTTCCCAACTGCGAGCTAATTCCTCAATTTGCTCTGCACCCACCGCCGCGGCAGAACCGCGTAAGTTGTGGCCAAGAAATTTTCGCTCCTGAGGGGTGAGTGGTTTTTCTTTAAATGCGGCGCGAGTTTTGGCCAATTGATCTAAAAACAAGCCCAAAACCTCGCGCTGCAAGCTCATGTCATCCATGGTGCTGTGGGCTAGCCGGGAATGGTTAAAAGCCAAATGATCAAAGGCTGCTACAGCCGCCACTTGACCATGTTTTAAATCCTGCCTGCTGACCATGGGACCCTCAATTCACAGGCCAAACCCTAGCACCAAGAAGCAACCAACCTCTCAAGAAAGACGGATAAACTTTAATTTCTTGATTCGATTCAATTCGATCCACAATTTTAACCATTTCTTCAATTAGGCGGTGGGCAAGCCTGATTACGGGTTCAAGATGGGGCCAATTTAGGTTAATATGAAGGTTCGGAGTTCTCCCTTCATAAGGGCCCTTGGGTGATCAAAATCCACTTGAGTTATGAGGCGGAAAAGTAAACGGGTGCATTACTGCATCCCCAAAGCGGGTATTGAAGACATGGCAACCAAACCAACTGATAATCGCCGTCGCGGCAGAGCGCCAATGCTCGACACCGTAGAGCAAACGCCAGAAGTTGCTCCGCCCGGCCTGCGTTCCAGCCCGGCCAACGAGAATGATCGCACCACGGCCACCCTGCTGGCCCGCCTGCGCAAGCCACCATCCATGGCGGTTTATTACTTTGCCATCGGCATTTCCGCTTTGTGGTTTGTTGGTTGGTTGATGGCCTATAACGCGTTGTTGACAGCCCAAGCTTCAGGCACCGGTCGTGCTCCCGCAGATCTGTTACAGGCCGCTTCTGTTTTGGTGATGCCCATCATTGCCATTTTCTCGATTGCCTATTTCAACTGGCGCGCCCAACAATTACGCCAGGTGTCGGAAGTGTTGATGCACTCGGCCATGCGCCTGATCCGCCCGCAAGATTTGGCAACGGATGGTCTTACGTCTATTGCCCAGGCCGTGCGCCAAGAGGTCGATCTTTTGGTCGGAGGCGTCGAACACGCATTTCAACGCGCCACAGCTTTGGAAGAGATCGTCCACAAGGAAATTTCCGCTGTTGAACGCGCCTTTGGAGGCAACGAAGACCGTATCCGTGGCCTGGTAAATGGCCTCGAAACCCAGCGCCTTGCCTTGCAACAAACCAGCGCCTTGGTCAGCAATGATGCGGCCCCGATGTTGAGCCGCTTGGAATCCAACACTCAGAATTTAGGCCAGGTGATTAACCTCGCCCTCTCAACGTTCTCGCGTTTGGAAGATGGCTTGAAGGGGTCAACCTCTGAACTTGCCCGCACGATTGAAGATGTGGCCGCGCGCGCTGCTATGACAGGTCAGGAAATTGGTGGCCACTCAGCCCAGTTTGAACGCATGTCGACAACACTGGTCAATGACTTCCGTGGCTTCTCCACTCAGTTGCAACAATATGTTGAGACCTTGAATTTCACAGCCAGCAATTTGGGCAATGAAACCCGCAAATTTGGCGGCGAAGTGAAAGGCATGGAATCAAGCCTGCTTCAATTGCTGCGTGAAAGCGCTGACCAGTTAACCCGCGCCAACACAGACGTGGGCCAGACCATTGAGCGATTGACCTCTGGCACCGTGGCAAACGCCAAACAAACGGCTGCTGAACTGGCTGAAACTTTTGGCTCAATTGAAGAAAACATCACATACCATTTGAAATCGACAAGCAATGAAATTGCCTCGTTGATTGAACGTTCAGGCCACGACACGGCAGGCCGGATTGAACAAAGCAACGGCCTGGTAACACAAGGGCTGCAAAACATCGCCAGTGACTTCATCAACAAAGTACAAATCTCGCGCAACGAGCTATTGAATATGGTCGATGGCAGCGGCTCGCAGATCGCCCAATCGGTTGACCAAGCAGCAGCCCGCTTTAACGACCGTGTTGCCCAGTCGGGCACACAACTGCTGGCAGGGTTGGAACAGTCAAGCACACAACTCGTTGCGCAACTCGCCACCTCTGGCGCAACCTATGCAGGCCGCATTGACGATCACACCGCGCGTCTTGCTGGTGTTATCCAAGAGACCGCAGAAAAACATGGACAGACGTTGGCCAACACAGCACAAACCTTTACCATGGGTATGGATAGCAGCCTCAATCAGGCACTCGCTGGCTTGAACGAAACCAGCCAGCGCGTTGACGCCTCTGCCGCCACCATCAGCAACAGCCTCAACAATGCCTCCAGCCTTGTCACAGGCCAGATGCAGGCTGTAGGTGCCAATGTGAATGATCTGCTTGTAGCGACCAGTGGCACCATTGCAGCCCATTTGAAAGAAACGTCTGAAATCGTTGGTCGTCAGATGCAGGATTCAGGCCTCGCTTTGTCTCAAAACATCGAAACTTCAGGTGGCCTTGTCACTGACCGTCTGATCAATGCCTCAACTGACTTCTTGTCGAAGGTCAATTTGACCCGCGACAATATGTTGAATGCTCTACTCAACGTGTCGGGTGAAATGAACGGCAAACTGCAATCAACATCTTCTGAAATTTTTGGACAGTTGGATTCTACAACTGACAAGATTTCCCACCAGCTCAATGAAACATCCAAATTTATTGTCAGCCACATTGCTGACAAAACCACCGATGTCTCCACCAAGCTGCAAGATGCAACGGTGGATATGTACACCCAGCTTGATGAAATTTCAGGCCGGATAAACACCCATTTCAACGACACAACCAAACGTTTGACGGATCAGATCTCGGGCACCACTGCAACTCTCAACACAAGGCTCTCCAACGCAACGGTAGAGATGAATGGCCTGTTGGCTCATATGGCAGAGCGCGTGGTCAATGAGTTGAATGACACATCAACAAACGCAACACAATTCATCAACACCAGCGCCGACCAGCTGAGTGGCAAATTGAGTTCGTCAACCTCGCTGATGTTCTCCAGTATAGATAAAGCAACGCTTCACATTGCGGATCAATTGGAAACCATGTCACTGAAAGTGACAGAAAACATCATCAACACAGCAGGCAGCGCCACCGAGCGCGTAGCCAATGTGACCGAAAAACTGACCAGCAAGTTGGACGGCTCGTCTACACAACTCGGTGCCCTGCTTACCACTACCGAAGGGCGGATGGCCAACCAGCTAGAGCAGGCCACCACCGAATTGGCCGCCCTGTTCGATGTCAACACCCGCATGATGACGGAGCAGTTGGAACAAAGCTCCTCCACTGTCACCACCACCTTCGCTACTACGGCGGTGCAGGCGGCCAAGGCGCTAGATGCCTCCAGCCATGATGTCACCACCAAGATTGAACAAGCCAGCCAGCACATGTTTGGTAAGCTGGATGGCACAACCCGTGACTTAGGCCAGCGCTTTGACCTTGCAACCGAACATCTGGAAAAAGTCACAGACGATATTTCCACACGTCTGGACGGAACAGGCCAACGCTTTGCAGAAATCCTGTCCGAAGCGTCGGGCCAGATTTTCTCAGATCTTGGCAAGGCGCGCGATGCCTTCTCCGAAGGCTTGGGCGAAACCACGATGCAAATCAGTGGCCGTTTTGAGCAGGAAACAGGATTGCTGGTCGGTCGCATTGATCGTGCCGTGCAAGAATTTGATACTCATGCCACATCTTCCTCTGGCCGTTTGGATGATGCAGGCAAGAAATTTGCCAAGCACATTGAAACCGCCAACACCTATTTGGCGGATCAATTGGCTGCCGCCGCAACCGATGTGGATAGCCGCCTTGAAACCGTGTCGATGAAGCTGACAGGAAAGCTGGAAATGACGGGCAGCCGCATTTCTGAACGGCTGGATGATGTGTCGGCCTTGGTTGAAAAGTCAGTCGACAAGTTCAACATCGAAATGGAACAAATGCTGCAAAACCGCAAAGATGCGCTGGATCTGTTGGTGGCCGATGCCAACCGCCGCGCCTCGGAGGTAGATGGTGTAATGTCCGGTTATATCAATCTGATCGAAGACTCGCTAACCACTGCTGAAGCCCGTGCGCAAAGCATCAACCGCATTGT
>JAGWUY010000105.1 GCA_028868255.1 Alphaproteobacteria bacterium
GGATGGGGGAGTTACCCCAGTTTGTTTAGCCACTTCACACGTTGAGAAATCCCCACCCCGACCCTCCCCAAGTGTTGGGGAGGGAGGATGACGTTAGGCTTGCGCCTCTTCCAAGAAAATCTCACGCAACTTCCGCACCACTGGCCCGGGTTGGCCGCCACCTATTCTGTGGCCGTCGATTTCCACGATAGGCATCACGAATTGCGAGGCAGATGAGAGGAAGGCTTCGTCGGCGGCATAGGCTTCCGCTGGCGTGAACAGGCGCTCTTCGATTTTCACATGATGCTCTTTCGCCAAGCGGAACAGGGCGCGCCTGGTGCAGCCCGCCAGAATACGGTTAGAGAGTGGCCGTGTAATAATCGTGTTGTCTTTCACGATATAGGCATTTGAGGATGTGCCCTCAGTCACAAAGCCATCTTCCACCATCCAGCCTTCGGCGGCCCCTTGTTGATAGGCTTCTTCCTTGCCCAGCACGGGGGCGAGCAACATGATAGATTTGATGTCGCGGCGCAGCCAGCGAATGTCTGGCGTGGTCACCACTTTCACGCCGGTGCGGGCATTGGGGTTATCCACCAGCTTCATCACTTGCGGGAAGGCGATGAGGGAAGATGTGATGTCTTTCGGAAAATTGAACATGCGATCGGCCACGCCGCGCGTGACTTGCATATAAATAATGCCCTCGTGCAAATTGTTGCGCTTGATTAACTCCTTGTGCATGGCCGTCAATTCGGCCACGCCGCAAGGCCAGGCCATTTTCAATTCGCGCAATGATCGGTCCAAACGCTCGTTGTGCGCATCATGGTCCACCAGCTTGCCGTTCACCACGGGGGTGACTTCATAGACACCATCAGCGAATAAAAACCCACGATCAAAAATTGAAACTTTCGCTTCATTTTCAGGCACATAGGCCCCGTTTACATAAACGATACGGCTCATCATATTCCCTCATATTGCTGCACTGCAAACCTTGGGGGTTGGATTCGCACCACCGCCCAGCTACAAGCTGCGGCATCTTTAACAACGCGCAAGGCCATCGTGAAGTCAAAAATAGCGGACAGTGCCATTCAGGCCATGTTGGGGCGAGAAAAAAAGCTCTATGTCCAACGCAACCCCAAATCTCAGGCACTTTCGTTAGAGGCTTCACATCATTGGCTGCGCGGCGTGCCCATGCATTGGATGGTGGATTGGGGCTTGCCGTTTCCGCTGTTTGTGGACAAGGCGCAGGGTGCCACGCTGTGGGATGCGGATGATCATCAGTACACGGATTTTTGTTTGGGTGACACGGGTGCCATGTTTGGCCATGCGCCCAAAGCCGTGGCTGAAGTTCTGGCACGTGAAGCCGCCCATGGGTTTACCACCATGTTGCCATCTTCGGATGCGGTTGAGGTGGGGCGGCTGTTGCAGGATCGGTTTGGCTTGCCTTTCTGGCAGGTGACGGCAACCGCCTCCGATGCCAATCGTGCTGTGTTGCGCTGGTGCCGCGCAGTGACGGGGCGGCAGAAAATTCTGGTGTTCAACCATTGCTATCATGGCTGTGTGGACGACACTTTTGTAACCGCCGATGATGGCCATGTGGTGATGGTGGATGGGCTGGTAGGCGAACCGCGCGACTTGACCGCTTTTACCAAAGTTGTTGAGTTCAATGATGTGACAGCTCTTGAGGCTGCTTTGCGCGAGGGTGATGTGGCTTGCGTGCTGGCTGAACCTGTGATGACCAATGTAGGCATGGTGTTGCCTGATGACGGGTTTTTGGAAAAACTCCGTGCGCTGACTATTGAAACAGGCACGTTGCTGATTTTGGATGAAACGCACACCCTGTCGTCTGGCCCCGGTGGCTATAGCAAGCTTGCAGGGATTGCGCCCGATGCGCTGGTGTTTGGAAAGCCCATCGCTGGAGGCATTCCGGCCGCAGTTTATGGCTTCAGTGCTGCGGTGCATCAGCGCATTCAAGACTATCTTGCGGCGCGTGGCGATGGCCGTTCCGGCATTGGCACCACACTTTCAGGCTCTCGTATTCAGATGGCCCTGATTAAAACAGTGTTGACTGAATTTTTTACTGAGGCGTGTTTTGCGGCATTGATTGCGTTGGCACAAAAGCTGGAACAGGGCATTGCCGACCTTTTCATCAAACACAGATTGCCGTGGCATGTGACGCGCGTGGGCGCACGCGTTGAATTCATGTGTGTTGAAAAACCTCCACGATGTGGCGGTGATGCGGCAAAGGTGATCCACCAGCCCATTGACCAAGCGGTGCATCACTATTTGCTCAA
Source organism: Alphaproteobacteria bacterium (assembly GCA_028868255.1). Taxonomy (GTDB): domain Bacteria; phylum Pseudomonadota; class Alphaproteobacteria; order Rhizobiales; family Aestuariivirgaceae; genus Aestuariivirga. Next base: position 2,271 of record JAGWUY010000105.1, read on the forward strand.
TCGTGGCGTGGTGATCACCCCGTTTCATAACATGATGTTGATCTGCCCTTCGACTGGGCTTGCGCAGGTAGACCAGTTGATCCGCGAATTGGATCACTGCCTGCAGGAATTGAAAAGCGCTTAAAGCGCGTATGGAGTTTGAATATGCCGATCGTAAAGCCAAATCTGGGTGCTGAAGCCCAACGTTTTCTCGATGCCAATCTGGACATTACGTCCGTTCATGTGATCTGGACCGATATGTGTGGTGTGATCCGTGGCAAGATGCTGCGCCGTGATGAAGTGGTGCCTGCGTGGAATGACGGGCGCTTTTTGCCGATCTCTGCGTTGGTGCTGGACGTGACAGGCCAAGATGTGCCCGAAACGGGCCTGGTGTTTGATGAGGGTGACCGCGACGTTTCGCTGTGGCCCATTCCTGGCACCTTTGTGCGCATTCCTTGGATTGAAGAACCTTCGGCGCAATACACTGCGCGGGTGTGTGATCTTGATGGCGTGCCGCATTATGCTGATCCGCGCAATGCGCTGCAAAGCGTGGTGAAGCGTTTCAAAGAGGAATTGAAGCTTAATCCTGTAGGCGCTGTTGAACTTGAGTTTTATTTGATGCAGCGCAAATCATCCTATGAAGGTGTGCCGACACCACCCACATCATTGGTGAATGAATCGCGCCCTCGTCATTACCAAGCCTATCATATGGCGGATTTGGATGACTTTGCGCCCTTCTTCAAAGACCTTTATGCCTATTGCGATATTCAGGATTTGCCGGCGAAGACGTTGATTTCGGAATATGGCCCTGGCCAGATGGAAATTGTCTTGCGCCACCGCACAGATATCCTTGATGCGTGTGACGAAGCGATCATGTTGAAGCGCCTGATCAAGGCCACAGCCGAAAAACATGGGCTTTGCGCCACCTTCATGGCCAAACCTTATGCCGAGTGGACAGGCAGTGGTATGCATGTTCATGTGAGCCTCGAAGATGAGCAGGGCAAGAATGTGTTTGCGGCTGAAGACCCCACACAAAATGATATGCTGCTCAACGCCATCGGCGGCCTCAAAGCCACCATGGCGGAATCGATGTTAATCTTTGCACCCAATGCCAATTCCTATCGCCGCTTCCGCCGCAGCTCTTATGCGCCTGTGGCTGCCAGCTGGGGCATCAACAACCGCACGGTGGCGTTGCGGGTGCCTGCTGGTTCACCCAATTCCTGCCGCATTGAGCACAGGCCATCCGGCGCTGATGCCAACCCCTATCTGGTGATGGGGGCCATTCTGGCCGGTATGCATCACGGCATTGTCGAAAAGCTGGATCCGGGTGCGCCTGTGACCGGCAATGGCTATGAACGCCGCGCCAAGCACATTCCTGGAAACTGGTTTGAGGCGATTGATGCGTTCTACCGCGCGTCGATCCTGAAGGAATATTTCGGCAAGCAGTTTGTAGATACGTTCTGCACCTTGAAGGAAGTGGAGGCTGACCGCTTCTTCTCTGAGCCGACATTGCGCGACTATGAGTGGTATTTGCGCACAGTCTAAAAAAGAAAAAGCCGACTTCATGTGTTTTGAAGTCGGCTTCTGTTGCAAATTTTTTGCTGTTATGCGGCGGTTTCTGCATCCTTGGCGCGGCTCATGCGCTTGCGCTCATTGCTGTCGAGATAGATTTTGCGCAGACGGATGGATTTTGGGGTGATTTCCACCAGCTCATCTTCGCCGACATAGGCCAAAGCCTTTTCCAGCGACATTTTGATCGGCGGTGTGAGCACCACAGCTTCATCCTTGCCGGAGGCGCGCACGTTGGTGAGCTTTTTACCTTTGATCACGTTCAGCTCAAGGTCATTGCCGCGGGTGTGTTCACCGATGATCATGCCCGCATAAACCTTGGTGCCATGCTCGATGAACATGGGGCCGCGATCTTGCAGGTTGAAAATGGCATAGGCCACGGCTTCACCATCAGAGTTAGACAGCAAAGCACCAGTATGGCGGCCCGGAATTTCACCCACATGGGGCGCATATTCATGGAAAATGCGGTTCATAATTGCGGTGCCGCGCGAGTCGGACATCAATTCACCCTGATAACCGATCAACCCACGCGTTGGGGCATGGAACACAATGCGCTGGCGGCCTTGGCCTGAGGGGCGCATGTCGCGCATTTCGGCACGGCGCTCGGACATTTTCTGAACCACAATGCCTGTGTGCTCTTCATCAACGTCGATCACCACCTCTTCAATCGGCTCAAGCTTTTCGCCTGTGGCTTCATCGGTTTTGAACACTACGCGCGGGCGGCCGACAGTGAGTTCAAAGCCTTCGCGGCGCATGGTTTCAATTAAGATACCCAGTTGCAATTCGCCGCGCCCGGCCACTTCGAAGGCATCGGTTTCAGTTTCTGAGGCTGAAACTTTCAAAGCCACATTGCCTTCAGCTTCGCGCAGCAAGCGATCACGAATCACGCGGCTTTGAACCTTGTCGCCTTCTTTGCCAGCCAATGGGCCGTCATTGATGCGGAAGGTCATGGTGAGGGTTGGTGGGTCAATGGGTTGAGCGGCGATTGGAGTTGTTACGCTCGAGTCACACAAGGTATCAGCCACCGTTGATGTGGTGAGACCTGAAATGGCAATAATATCGCCTGCAAAGGCTTCTTCGACAGGCACACGTTCCAATCCCCGGAAGGACAAAACTTTGGACACGCGGCCGGTTTCTACAACAGTGCCATCACGGCCCAAAGATTTGATCGCTTGGTTGGCCTTGATGGAGCCTGAGCGGATGCGCCCGGTAAGCACGCGGCCCAAAAACGGGTTGGCTTCAATCGTGGTCACCAACATGCGGAAGGGGCCTTCTTCGACCACAGGCGGGTGGAAGTGGCTGACGATCTTGTCAAACAGCGCATCCATGTTTTCCTGTGGGCCTGCTGGCTGTGTGGCCATCCAGTTGTGCTTGGCAGAACCATAGATTATGGGAAAATCAAGTTGCTCGTCTGTGGCTTCGAGTGCAGCGAAGAGATCGAAAACTTCATTCACCACTTCGACATGGCGCTCGTCCGGGCGGTCGATTTTGTTGATCACAACGATGGGCTTGAGGCCCAGCTTCAAGGCTTTTTGCAGCACGAATTTGGTTTGCGGCATGGGGCCTTCGGCGGCATCCACCAGCAGCACGGCGCCGTCGACCATATTGAGAATGCGTTCCACTTCGCCGCCGAAATCAGCGTGGCCCGGGGTGTCCACGATATTGATGCGGGTGTCTTTCCACATCAGCGAAGTAACTTTGGCCAGAATAGTAATTCCGCGCTCGCGTTCCAGATCGTTGGAATCCATCGCCCGTTCGGCCACTTTCTGATTGTCGCGGAACGAGCCTGATGCCGAGAGCAAACGGTCTATCAATGTGGTTTTGCCGTGGTCAACGTGGGCAATAATCGCAATATTGCGCAAATTCATAGGAGCGCCAACTTTCATTAAAGGGTTGAGACACTGTCTGATTGGCCGAATCAAAATATTTGGCCGGAAAGTGCCATAATCAATCGGAAAGGCCGCGCCTTAGCACGTGCAGCATCAATAAGCAATTTAAGGATTTGGTTTCTTTTCAGGTTTCAATAAAGGCATCAAAAGCAGCGAAGAACCGCAATCTGATTTCGTTGTCCTCCATCAGGATTTCATGGAGGGAATCAGTAATGGTGGTCAGCGCGAAGCCTGGGGCATTGGACACAAAGCGGCGCGTATCGGCATTGTTCACCACGCGGTCCTTGCCCGCCATCACTATTAGGGTTGGGCAAGTTGGGCCCTTGCTGCGTGGCCAGCTGTGCAGTTCGGCTAGGCTGGCCATGGCGGCGCGCAGCCAGCCATAGGTGGGGCCACCCACACTGAGTTTTGGATTGGCATTCAAAGTGTTCAAATCTCGCGTCCAACGGGCCTTGTTGCTGGTCAACGGGTTGTTGGCGAAGGCGCGGCGCAGCATAGGGTTTTGGTTAAAGCCCGGCAGATAAAGAAAGCTAAGGCCGCTTAGTTTGGTCAGCAAATTCAAAAGCCGCACCACCCCAAGCGGCCAAGCCCCAAAATGAAAGCCAAGCAAAGGTGCCGAAATTACGACTTTCTTGAACCAGATTTTTTCGCGCAAGGCACGCAGCATGATGTGGCCACCTGTAGAATGCGCCAGACCATAGAAAGGTTTGGGACACAGCTTGATCACCACCTGACCCATAAGTGCTTCGAGGTCTGCATCATAATTCGCAAAAGACTTTATGTAGCCCCGGTTGGGATTCTCAAGCAGGCGCTGTGAGCCACCCTGACCACGCCAATCCAGCGCAGCTACTGCATAGCCTTTTTTGATCAAATCAGACAACGTTTCAAAATAGCGCTCCATATAGTCGGCGCGGCCATTGAGAAAAACCACAGTGCCTTTGGCGTTTTTGGGCACCGCAGACATGGCCCGCAACTGCACACCATCCGCCGTAACCAGTTCATGGCAGGCAGCACCGGGCGGCAGACGGTTCTCAGGGCTTGGATAAAGTTCCATGTCGGCCCTTTATCCATTGGGCTGCTTACAGACAAGTCAAATGAGCTAAAGCTTTTTAACTGCCGTCAGCTCGCCACTACTGGCACTCACTTGAATTTCAAAGTTTTTGCCACTGCGCTTGGCGCCGTATGTAAAGGTGCTGCCGGTGCAGGATTTGGATGTGACACCGCTAAACCCATAGCTGGTGACAATCGAGGCCCCCTTGGCGCAGGAGACAGCAGCGGCTTTGGATTTCACTTCGTCCGTGACTGATTCAATATCGGGCGGCTCATTTGCAGTAGCAGACTTAACTGCAGGGGCTTTGGACGCGACTTTGGGCGCGCCGCGGTGCAGATTGCCTGCAGTTGCCGCAATGGCTGAAGTGGATGAATTTGGTTGTGAGGGCACAAAATTTTTGGCCACGGCTGCTTTTGGTTTTGGCTCGGCTGGCTTGGCCTTTTTTCTAAACTTCAAGACTTTGGGCTTGGCAGGATGTGAGTGGTCTAATGCCTTGGAGTCGGGCTGAGCATCATAGTAAGATTGATCAAAGATGCGGCGGTGACGGCGATTGTTCATCTCATACATATATTGATCATATTGTTCTTGGTTGAACAGATCATCAGCATAGGTGTTCTGGTCATAGGGATCATTCTGCCCATCCCCATAAATGTCATAGCCGCCGCCTTCTTCTGGGGGCAGGGCCTCCCACCAAAACAAGCGGCGCGCTTCGGCCTGTGAGGACAATACTGTCAGTCCCAAAAGTCCGGAAAAAATTGCGGTCGAAACCAGTCTTGAAACCATTTTGCCCTCTCGAAGTATTTTATTTTGCCCTATAGTTTGTAATCATAGCATAAAAGCGGCATGATTGGGGCAAAAGAAAACCGCGGCAAAGCTTGCGCGCTGCCGCAGTTCAACGATCAGCATTAATAGGTTGGCTGCACAGAAATAATGCGGCCACGGGCACTTACACGGATGTCAAATTGTTCGCCGCGCTTCCAAGCTTGATAGCTGTAAACCGGAGCGGAACAATCATAGGCTTCAACGCCGCGGAAACCTGAGCTGCGCACAATATTGGCACCTGTAGCGCAACTGACGCCGGAATATTCCCGCACCGGAGCATAGTCATTCCAGCGGTGGTGGCGGCGAGGGCGGGGCATGTAACCACCATCAAAGCCGCCGTCATAAACGCCAAAGCCGGGGCCATAGGGATTGCCAAATCCAAAGCCTATCCCAAATGTGACATT
>JAGWUY010000367.1 GCA_028868255.1 Alphaproteobacteria bacterium
CCAGCTTGACCACGCTGGAGGAGGGGGTATGGGCACGCGCCAAAACTGAATATGTTCGCCACACGGCGACGCTGTAAAGGGAGATCGAGATATGACAATTCATTGGTGTGGCACAGGCTTGTCCTCCGGCCCCGGCATCCGTCGGCTCATTGCAAATGGCCATGACGTGGTGGTGTGGAACCGCACCGTTTCTCACGCCAAGGATGCCGTGGGCGATGTGGCCAAAGATATCCGCGCTTACACACTCGAAGCCCTCACCGCCTCATTGAAGCCCAGCGACATTGCCATTTCCATGTTGCCAGCGGATCAACATGTCAGCATCGCCAAAGCCTGTTTGGACAAGGGCGCAAATTTTGTATCATCGTCCTACATCGCGCCAGACATGCGCGAATTGGATGCACAGTTCAAAGCCAAAGGCCTTGCCTCCGTCAATGAAGTGGGCCTTGATCCCGGCATTGACCATTTGATGGCGCATGATCTGGTGAACCGTTATCGCCACTCCCCCGCCTATCACAAAGACAATGTGCTGAGCTTTATCTCTTATTGCGGCGGAGTGCCCAAAGTCCCCAATCCCTTCCGCTATAAATTCTCATGGGCACCCTTAGGTGTATTAAAAGCACTGCGCTCGCCTTCGCGCAGCCTGATGGATTTCAAAGAACGCAAGGTCGATCGACCATGGAACGCGATCAGCGCCTACACCGCGCCATTGCCAACACCTGAAAGCTTTGAAGTTTATCCCAACCGCGATTCTTATCCGTTCATGGCCGAATATCATTTTGACCCCGCCTGGAAGGTCAAGGATTTCGTGCGTGGCACCATCCGCCTCAATGGCTGGAAAGAGGCCTGGACGCCGGTGTTCCGCGAAATCGAAACCCTGTCTGGCCCGGCGGGAGATGCGCGGCTTGCCGAAATGGCGGCAGGTTTCGTCAAAGAAAACTCCTACGCACCGGGCGAGCCTGACCGCGTGGTGCTCTGCGTGGCCTTGAAGGCCGAACGCGATGGCCAAGCCGTGTTCAATGAGACCTGGGTGATGGATGCCTGGGGTGATAAAAACGGCACCGCCATGGGCCGCCTCGTTTCAACGCCCGTCTCCTTCGCCGTTGAGTCCGTTCTGAAAGGCGAAGTCACCCCCGGCGTGCACGGCGCACCCAGCGAGCCAAAGCTCTATACATCGTGGCTGAATCAAGTGAAATCACTGGCGCAATATATGGAGCGGGTGACGGGGTAGTATTCACGCACCCCCACCAACACCGTCATTCCGTGCAAGGGCCTTGCCCTTTGCTTCTCTGGAAGCAAAGGGTTTGCCCGCGACACGGAATCCCGCTTCCGCGCCACAACGCGCGGCCAGAAAGCTGGATCCCGGACAAAAGGGCTATCTTTTTGCTGGCGCAAAATACGCCCCTTCTACTGGATGACGGTTTGAATTATTTTACTGACAAAATGGTGGGAGGTACTGGACTCGAACCAGCGACCCCTGCGATGTGAACACAGTGCTCTACCAACTGAGCTAA
>JAGWUY010000106.1 GCA_028868255.1 Alphaproteobacteria bacterium
AATCCCACCCGCCACAAAAAACTTCTCGCGCGACAGTGAAAAGGTGACAGTCCCGCTGTCATAAACTTGCTCCCCACCCAATACCTCAACAACAATCTGTGCCATCTTTTCCAAATCGCGGGTGATGAAGGTGTTGTGTGAAAGGCCTTGAATCATCTCCGCCCTCTTTCCATATGGTTCCACATGTGATACCACAAAAACATGTCAACTGTTGGCAAACTGCTTGAGCGTATGCGCCGCAATCCCAAAGATTGGGACATTGAGGACTTAAAAGGTCTTGCCAAACGTTTCAATGTGGATTGGCGCCAACCAGGCACCAGCCACTTCACCTTTTCGGCAAAAGGGCAAATTCCGGTCACGGTTCCAGCCCACAAGCCGATCAAACCCATTTACATCAAGAAGTTTCTGGCCTTGCTTGATGCAATAGGAACCCAAAATGAAAAAGAATGACTTGCCACGTTTTGAAATCAGCGCCCTAACTGAGGAGGATGGAGGCGGTTACTTGATCGCGTTTCCAGATTTTCCGGGCTGCTTCGCTGATGGTGAAACGCCGGAAGAGGCCATCAGAGAGGGCCGGGATGCGCTTTTGTCTTACAAGCGAACGCTCGAAGAACTGGGTCGCAAAGTGCCGGAACAGGGTTCGGCCTTTGTTGGCCAATGGCGGCAACGTGTACCAAAGTCTCTCCACGCCGCCTTGGTGCGCCGCGCTGCAAATGAGGGTGTATCACTCAACACTCTGGTCACGACGATTTTGGCCGAAGGTGTGGCCAGAAGAATGTAAGGAACGAAAGGCAGGCCGAGCAGACCACCCAGATCGCTATTCGCCACGCCCTTTTCGCTTGGATCAGGCCAGCGTCCGTTGCACCTTCTCAACACGGAAGCATTCGATCACGTCACCGGCGCGCATGTCCTGATAGCCTTCAAACGCCATGCCGCATTCCTGGCCAACCTGCACATCCTTCACTTCGTCTTTGAAGCGCTTGAGTGTGGAGAGCGTGCCTTCATGCACCACCACGTTATCGCGGATCAGGCGCACTTTCGCACCGCGTTGAACCGAGCCTTCAGTGACCATACAACCTGAAACTTTGCCAACCTTGGTGATGTTGAACACTTCCAGGATTTTCGCGTTGCCCAAGAAGGTTTCACGAATTTCAGGAGCAAGCTTGCCGCCCATCGCCGCCTTGATGTCATCCACCAAATCATAGATGATGTTGTAGTAGCGGATTTCGATGCCCTGTTGCTGTGCAGCGTCACGCGCCTGCCCGTTGGCACGCACGTTAAAGCCCAACACCACAGCGCCAGAGGCAGCCGCCAGAGAAATATCGCTTTCCGAAATACCACCCACCGCATAGTGAACCACGCGGGCGCGGATCTCTTCATTGCCAATCTTTTCCAAAGCCTGTACGATCGCTTCAGCAGAACCCTGCACGTCAGCTTTGACGAGGATCGGGAATTCCTTGCGCCCGGCCTGGTTGAGCTGGCTCATCATTTGTTCAAGTGATGACCGCACAGCGCCTGTGCCACGCGTCTCGCGGCGCTTGCGTTCACGGTAATCGGTGATTTCGCGCGCACGCGCTTCATTCTCTACCACGTCAAAACGATCACCCGCTTCTGGCGCAGAGTTGAGGCCGAGCACTTCCACAGGAGCCGATGGCCCCGCAGTTTTCACATGCGCACCCTTATCATCGATCAGCGCGCGCACGCGGCCCCAAGCGGAACCGGCCACAAACAAATCGCCCAATTTCAAAGTGCCGCGTTGAACGAGAACGGTAGCCACAGGGCCACGGCCTTTGTCCAGCTGCGCTTCCACCACAAGACCTGCGGCCTCACGGTTCGGGTTGGCCTTCAGGTCAAGCACTTCGGCTTGCAGCAAAATGGCTTCCAGCAGCTTGTCAAGATTGGTGCCCTTGGCGGCGGAAACTTCCACATCCATGGTTTCACCACCCATGCTTTCCACCACAATTTCATGCTGCAGCAAATCTGTGCGCACGCGCGTGGGGTTGGCAGTGGATTTATCCATCTTGTTGATGGCAACAATGATCGGAACTTCAGCAGCCCGCGCATGATTGATGGCTTCAACCGTTTGCGGCATCACGCCGTCATCAGCCGCAACCACAAGAACCACAATATCCGTGGCCTGTGCCCCACGGGCACGCATCGAGGTAAAGGCTTCATGGCCTGGTGTATCGATGAAGGTCACCAAACCATTGGCAGTTTTCACCTGATAAGCACCGATATGCTGGGTAATACCGCCAGCTTCGCCCGTCACCACATTGGTTTTGCGGATGGCATCAAGCAGCGATGTCTTGCCGTGGTCAACGTGGCCCATGATGGTGACAACAGGGGGGCGCGGCAGAAGGCTTTCCGGCGCATCAACCTGCGTGTCCAGACCTTCAACAACGTCAGCTTCCGAAACGCGCTTCACCTTGTGGCCCATTTCTTCAGCAATGATTTGGGCCGTATCAGCATCGATCACATCATTGATGGTGTGCATCTGGCCCTGCCTCATCAACATCTTAATGATGTCAACAGCACGCTCGGCCATACGATTTGAAAGTTCCTGAATGGTGATGGCTTCCGGAATGACAATTTCGCGCGCCATCTTTTCAGTGGGTTTTGTGAAACCCTGTGCTTGCTTCTTTAAACGCTCAGTACGGCGGCGGAAGGCAGCAACAGACCGTGCGCGATCTTCGTCGCCTTCAGCCATCGCATTCGAAACAGTCAACTTGCCACGGCGCTTGTCGGCATCGGCCTTGGTGCGTGTCGGCGCAGGTGGTGTTACGATGCGGCGCACCACGCCACCAGCAGGGCGCACCATGCTCTTCACACGTTTGCCACCATCATCTTCATCATCATCAAGTGATTTTGACGGTGCTTCCACTTTCGGTGCCAATTTCTTGGCGGCTTCATCAGCCTTGCGACGGCCAGCTTCCTCTTGTTGATGGCGGGCATCATCTTCAGCCTTGCGCTTGGCAGCGGCTTCGCGCTCTATCTTGTCATGGGCGTCTTGGGCAGCGCGGCGAATAGCATCAGCTTCTTGGCGCTTGCGCTCTTCAGCTTCGCGCACTTTGGCACCCGCCAAAGCCCGCTCGCGGGCTTCGCGTTCGTCAGCCGAAAGGGTGCGTAACACAACGCCGGGGCGATTGGGTGCGACAGGTTGCGGGGCAGTGGGCCGTGGGGCCGGAGCTTCTGCCACTTTTGGCATCACTTGGAATTTTGATTTCTCATCGGTGCTGGGTGCGGCACCGCCTTCGCCAATGCGCTTGCGCTTGGTTTCAACCACCACCATTTTTTGGCGGCCATGGGCAAAGCTCTGCTTCACCGTGGCTGGGCGTTTCAGGCTCAAAGTGCTGCCGGTGCGCGGCGCACCTGGCTTGTCGTTATTGTCAATCGTATCGCTCATGCTACCGTCTGAAATCCTAATCCTGAAACCTTCAAATGCTCGTACTGCGCGATCTTTTGCGCATAATCCAGCAATTTTTCAGCCAAGCCACCATTGGCCACGGCTGCATGTATCACATTTGACCGCCCAAATGCCAAATCCAAATCGCTGCTGGAAAATAAATCCCAGATCACCGTATTGGAAGCACATTTGCGGTCCAGTTTTTGCCGCCCGTCGATGGAGCCATCGCTGGCATGCAACAAAACCCTGATATTGCCCTTCACCAAGGCTTCTTCAACCTTCATAAAGCCGCACACGCCCAAACCTGCCCGGCGCGTGAGGGAAAGGGCCGCAAGCATGTCCTTGCGCAGCAAAGTAGCAACCTGCCCCACCAACTCAGGCCCAACCTTGGCTTCCGCCCCAAACCCCCGCGAGAACGCCTTGCGCTTGATGGCTTCAGCCAAAATCTCGGCGTCGCACGTCACCCAAACGCCACGCCCCGGCAATTTGCGCTTCAAGTCAGGCACCACCAACCCATCCGGCGCCCGCGCAAACCGGATCAGGGCAGTCTCAGGCTTAACCTCCCGAGAGACAATGCACATGCGGTCTGGCAAGGGGGCCTCATCAGCATTGGCGGGTTCAGCGTTCAACTATGCATGAGCCTCTTCACTTGCAGTTTCTGCGGCAACCGGCGCTTCAATCCAGCCCAATTGCACGCGGGCCGCCATAATCAGGTTCTGTGCATCGACAGCGGAAACCTCAAGACCAGCGAATGCACCCGCATGTTTGGTGGTCTGGCCATCCTTGCGCTCATTCCAGCCGATCAAGTCGTCAGTGGCGCAATCAGCCAAATCTTCAACCGTCTTCACGCCGGCTTCACCCAAGGCCACCAACATGGTGGGGGTCAAGCCCTCCATGCCGCGCAAGTCATCACCCACGCCCAAAGCCACGCGCTTGGCTTCCAACTCGCCGGCCTGACGTTCCAGATAATCACGGGCACGCTGTTGCAGCTCTTCTGCTGTTTGTTCATCCAAGCCCTCGATCGAGGCAATATCATTCAGCTCAACATAAGCCACTTCATCAACCGTATCGAAGCCTTCCGAGGCCAAAAGCTGGGCCAAGGTTTCATCCACATCCAAAGCCTCAACAAAGCGGGTTGTGCGGGTGGCAAATTCCTTCTGGCGGCGTTCGGATTCTTCGGCTTCCGTCATGATGTCGATATCCCAGCCTGTGAGCTGCGAGGCCAAACGCACATTCTGGCCACGGCGACCGATCGCCAACGAAAGTTGCTCATCTGGCACCACAACTTCAATACGCTCGGCATCTTCATCAAGAACCACTTTGGCCACTTCAGCAGGCGCCAAGGCATTCACCACAAAAGTGGCCACATCTGGCGACCATTGGATGATGTCAATTTTTTCGCCTTGCAGCTCATTGACCACAGCCTGAACGCGCGAACCACGCATGCCCACGCAAGCGCCCACGGGATCAATCGAACCATCTTTCGAGCGCACGGCAATCTTGGCCCGAGAGGAAGGATCACGCGAAACAGAAACCACTTCCACAATGCCATCATAAATTTCTGGCACTTCTTGGCCAAACAGCTTGGCCATGAATTGTGGATGGGTGCGGCTCAAGAAAATCTGCGGGCCACGCTGTTCGCGGCGCACATCATAAACATAGGCGCGGATACGATCACCCGGCCGAATGGTTTCACGCGGCAGCGCCTCATCACGACGGATGATGCCTTCGCCCCGGCCGAGATCAACGATGACATTGCCATATTCAACGCGCTTGACGAGGCCGGAAACGATTTCGCCAATGCGGCCCTTGAACTCATCAAACATGCGCTCACGCTCTGCGTCACGCACTTTTTGCACGATGGTCTGCTTGGCGCTTTGCGCAGCGATGCGGCCAAATTCAATGGGCGGCAGGGCTTCGGCAATATAATCACCAATTTGCGCGGCCGGATTTTTCTTCGACGCCTCAGCCAGCGTGATCTGCGTGGCATCATTCTCGATGGTTTCAACGACCAACAACAAGCGGTTCAGACGGGTTTCGCCCGTTTTGGGATCGATCTCGGCGCGGATTTCATTTTCTTGGCCATAGCGGGCCTTGGCCGCTTTGGTAATGGCCTCTTCCATGGCTTCCAGCACCACGGATTTATCAATGGTTTTTTCGCGCGCCACAGCATCGGCAATCTGCAAAAGCTCCAAGCGGTTAGCGGAAACAGGTGTATTAGCCATTGTCGTCTTCCTTCGTTTCAGAAATTTGGTCTTCGTCAATTTCAGCGCCATCGCCATAGCCCGCAGGCAGCCGGGCACGGGCGGCCGCAATCAGGTCATCAGTCAAGATCAGGCTGGCATCGCCAATATCGGCAAAAGGCAAGCCCACCAAAAGCGGTTCCTTGCCGCCTTCGGGATTTTCAATAAACAGGCGCACTTCGCCTTCGTGATAACCTTCAAGCTCACCACGAAAACGTTTGCGGCCCGCTACGGGCGTGGCCATCTCAATCTTCACCTCATGCCCCGCCCAAGCTTCAAAATCAGCAGCACGCACCAGAGGGCGATCAATGCCCGGCGACGAAATTTCGAGATGGAATTTGGTGGAAATAATATCTGCCACATCCAGCACCGGCGAAAAATCGCGGCTGAATTTTTCACAATCATCAATCGTGAAAGTGCCATCGGGGCGTTCGGCCATGATCTGCACCGTGGTGCCAAACATTTTCACACGCACCAACCGGAACCCCAGCGACTCCAGCACCGGCACAGCCAAAGCCGCCACCCGCGCGGCGGGGCCAGTCTCTCGTTCAAGTCTTTGTTCTGTCATCTCGCTTCCGCATACAAAAAAAGCGGGCCCCTTCCGGGACCCACTCCAATTTCCGGTTGCCCGGCTATGTGAGTGAATTTCGTGCGAGAGCGTATAATCCAAAACACCAAATTGCACAAGCGCGGAAATAAAACTTGACTTTTTTCCTAAATAGGATATATTAGCTAGGAAAGGAGTTTTGGGATGGTTTTTCTGTTCGCGGCCCTATCACTGCTCATCGTTGCGATTCACAAGAACAAATTGACAACGCGGGAAGGATGTGTGCAAATTGCGAAAAAACGACCCAGCAAAGGATTCGGGATGGACAGCGATTTTTCAACTCTTCGGCAAAACGCTGGCATGACCATCAAACAATGCGCAGACCTCCTTAAGGTGGCTGTTGCGACAGCTTATCGCTACGATAGCGGCGAAAGCAAGCCTCGCGCACTGGAATTAGCCGCCCTTCGCGGCATGGCGAAGGCGAGGCCAAAGAATAAAAAGAATGCGTCCGATGGCTGGTTTACTTTTATCGACCTTTTTGCGGGCATTGGCGGATTGCGCCGTGGGTTTGAAACCATCGGTGGGAAATGCGTATTTACTTGCGAATGGGACAAGCATGCCGAAATAACATATCGCGCAAATTTTCGCTGCGATCACACATTTGCCCATGACATCAGAGAAGTTGAAAAGGACAAAGTGCCAGACCACGATATGTTGCTTGCGGGATTTCCATGCCAACCATTTTCGATTGCTGGTGTTTCCAAGAAAAACGCCCTGAACCGTCCACACGGCTTTGCCTGTGAGACGCAAGGTACTTTGTTTTTTGAGTTGTCTGAAATTATTCGACTGAAAAAACCTGCTGCATTTTTGCTTGAAAATGTGAAAAACCTTGTGAGCCACGACAAAGGCAAAACCTTTGCGACCATTCGTTATGTTTTGGAAAATGAGCTGGGTTACAAAATTGATTTCCGCGTCATAGATGCCAAACATTTTGTGCCACAGCACCGCGAGCGCATCATCATTGTTGGTTTTAGAGACGGGGACAAACCCGATCTTTCAAAATTGAAATTGCCGGGTGTGAGTAATGGCCCCAAGCTGCGCACCATTCTTCATCCCGAAGATGGCAGTGAAGTGCCGGATCAAATTTATACGGTTGGCAACTCGGCGCGCGTGGCTGACAAATACACTTTGACTGAAAATCTCTGGAAATACTTGCAAGCTTACGCCGCCAAGCACAAAGCCCAAGGCAATGGTTTTGGATTTAGCTTAGTGGGCCCAGATGATGTGGCACGGACTTTATCAGCCAGATATTATAAAGACGGCTCAGAAATTCTCGTTAAGCAAAACAACAAAAGGCCCCGTCGCTTGACACCGAGGGAATGTGCAAGGCTTATGGGATTTGATGAGCCAACTGGGTCAGATTTTGTGATCAATGTTTCAGATACTCAAGCTTATCGCCAGTTCGGAAACTCTGTCGCAGTTCCAGTGATTGAAGCTGTAGCCAATTTCATTGAACCAAGATTGCGGCAAGCTTTGTCGAGGCAATCGGTTGCAGCTTGAAAGTAAACTCAGTGACTGAGATCAAGAAGGGCTTCCTAGCAAAACTCTTTGTTGGTGTAGTCGCCAAAAAACTTACCTTGGTTGAAACCATATCAAAACGCTCCAACCAACATGAATTTCAAGGAACAAGGCCATTCAAGCAGCTGC
>JAGWUY010000107.1 GCA_028868255.1 Alphaproteobacteria bacterium
GAAGAGGGCATGAACGGGCGCACCACCGTGTTCCCCGATCCCACTTGTGATGCCGAGCGTAATGGCGCGGTGGCGCTGCCCATGTTGCTCACCACGCATCAGCCGCTTGACCTCGTGATCATCATGCTGGGTACCAATGACATCAAATATGCCAATCGCTGCCGCGCCTTTGATGCCGCCATGGGCATGGAGCGCCTGATCGGCATGGTGAAAACCCATGCCTATAGTGCCGATTTTGCAGCCCCTAAGATTCTCATTATGGCACCTCCCGCCCTTGTGCCCACCAAGGATGAGTGGTTCAACAACCTCTGGGGCCACGCCATTGCCGAGTCGAAACTCTTCGCCAAGCACTATGCGCGGATTGCCAAGGAGCAGGGCGTGCATTTCTTCGATGCGGGCAGCGTGGCCAAGGCGGATGAAACCGACGGCGGACATCTGGATGCCGCCAACACCATGGCCATCGGCAAAGCGCTGGTGCCTGTGGTGAAAAAGATTTTGGAGATTTAGAAGGTCCCTCCCCCTCGCGGGGAGGGATAGCCACGCCAGTGGCAGGGTGGGGCAGTGCCCCATTCGCAGACCCCACCCGACGCCTGCGGCGTCACCCTCCCCGTGAAGGGGAGGGTCCAGGACAATGGAGACAAAAATGGCTGAAAACAATTTTGACGTTCTTATCATTGGCGCGGGGCCGGGGGGCTATGTGACGGCCATTCGCGCCGCACAGCTGGGTTTCAAAGTGGCCATTGTGGAGCGCGAACATCTGGGCGGGATTTGCCTGAACTGGGGCTGCATCCCGACTAAGGCGCTGCTGCGCTCGGCGGAGATCTATCACTACATGATTCACGCCGACGCTTATGGCCTGAGCGCCAAGGACATTACTTTTGATGCCAGCAAGGTTGTGGCCCGTTCGCGCGCCGTGTCTGGCCGCCTGAACATGGGCGTGGGTGGACTGCTCAAAAAGAACAAGGTGCAAGTGATCTGGGGTGAGGCCAAAATCACCAAGCCCGGTGAAGTGGTTGTGGCTGATACCAAGAAGGCGATTGTGCAGCCGCAGAACCCGATTCCGCGTGGCGTGCTGGGCGCAGGCACCTACACAGCCAAACACATTATCCTCGCCACGGGGGCGCGTCCGCGTGTGCTGCCCGGATTGGAGCATGATGGCAAATTGGTGTGGAGCTATTTTGAGGCCATGGTGCCCAAGGACATTCCGCAAAAACTTCTCGTCGTCGGCTCCGGCGCTATCGGCATCGAGTTTGCATCGTTCTACAACAGCATGGGCGCTGATGTGACCGTGGTCGAGATCATGGACCAGATCATGCCGGTGGAAGACGTGGAGATCAGCAAGATCGCCCAGAAGCAGCTTGAAAAGCAGGGCATCAAGTTCCGCCTCTCCGCCAAGGTGGCCAAGCTGGACAAGAAGGCCAACAGCGTCACCGCCACGATTGAAGCCGCAGGCAAATCCGAGCAGATCGAAGTTGATCGTGTCATCGCCGCCACGGGCGTGGTTGGCAATATCGAAAACCTCGGCCTTGAGGCTCTGGGTGTGAAAACCGAAAAGGGCTGTGTGGTGATTGATGGCTTTGGCCGCACCAATATCCCCGGCCTCTATGCCATCGGTGATGTGGCAGGCCCACCCATGCTGGCCCACAAGGCCGAGCATGAAGGTGTGATCTGCATCGAAAAGATCAAAGGCCTTGATGCGCACCCGATGAAGAAAGAACAAATCCCCGGCTGCACCTATTGCCACCCGCAAGTAGCATCAGTCGGCCTCACCGAAGCGAAAGCCAAGGCGGCGGGCTATGAACTCAAAGTCGGCAAGTTCCCCTTCCTCGCCAATGGCAAGGCAATTGCACTGGGCGAAGACCAAGGCTTGATCAAAACCATTTTCGACGCCAAGACAGGCCGCCTGCTGGGCGCGCACATGGTGGGCGCTGAAGTCACCGAACTGATCCAGGGCTTCGTCATCGCCATGGGCCTCGAGACCACGGAAGAAGAACTAATTCACACCGTTTTCCCGCATCCCACACTTTCCGAAATGATGCACGAAAGTGTTCTCGATGCATATGGGCGCGTGATCCATATGTGAGTGCGAAAGTCTTGAAACTGGAGCAACCATGGGCCATATCAGCCACGACTGAAGAGGGGCCACAGATGGACACTAAAAATATCGTCATCGCTGTTTTGATGGGCATTGCCGCAGGCTGGTTGGCCAGCTGGATTGTTGGCGGCTATGGCATTGTGCAATATTTGATCAGCGGTGTGCTTGGCTCCTTCGTCGGTTCATATGTTCTGAATGCAGCGAAGATCAATCTGGGCATTCGCAATGAAATCGGCCGTGATATTGCAACGGCAACAATTGGCGCGATTATCGTGATGATCGTTGCGCGTATTTTGCATTAAGGGGAGTTTAAGATGCAATCATTGATGGAATTGGGTGGCGGTGTTGGGTTTTGGGGCACCATCCTGATTGGGATCGTTGCGGGCTGGGTGGCTGAGAAAATCACAGGCTCAAATGTCGGCTTGATCACCAACCTAATTACAGGCCTTGTCGGCTCTTGGATTGGGTTCTTCATCGCCAACAAGGCTGGTCTGCAGCTGGGTGAAATATTCCACGGTTGGTTCATCGGCAATGTCATCGTGTCTGCCGCTGGTGCAACACTGCTGTTAGTGGTATTGAAGATACTGCGCGGCAAGCGCAGTTAATAATAACACAAAAGCGAGGTTCAAGATGCACGGATACGGAATTATTATGACAATCATTCTCGGTGGTATCGCAGGTTTCATTGCTGAGAAGATTATGAACTTCAACACAGGCCTAATCCTCAACATCATCTTAGGCATTGTTGGTGCAGTGGTCGGCAACTTCCTATTGGGTCTCATCGGTGTTGGCATGGGTGGGTTGATTGGCCAAATCATTGTTGCTGTAGTCGGTGCTTGTGTGTTGATTTACGGCTATCGCATGATTGGATCCATGCGTTAACCGCGAATGGCAATTGTCATTGACTCCATAAAGCCGCGACATCCGGAAAAAGCCAACCGCCCAGAAACACCACTCTTGCGCAAGCCGGATTGGATCAGGGTAAAGGCGCCGGGTTCGCCCATTTATGCCGAAACGCAAAAGATTGTACGTGAAAATAAATTGGTGACAGTGTGCGAGGAGGCAGGCTGCCCCAATATTGGGGAATGCTGGTCTAAGAAGCATGCCACTTTTATGGTGATGGGCGACACCTGCACCCGCGCTTGTGCTTTTTGCAATGTTAAAACGGGGCTTCCTGAAGCCCTTGATCTGGGTGAGCCCGCACGCGTGGCCGAGGCTGTGGCGCGCATGGGCTTGGCGCATTCCGTAATTACGTCGGTTGATCGCGATGACTTGCCGGATGGTGGGGCATTCCACATCGCCGAAGTAATCCGCGAAATTCGCAAAGCCTCGCCTGCCACAACCATTGAAGTTCTCACACCAGATTTCTTGAAGAAGCCCGGCGCATTGGAAATGGTTGTTGAAGCAAGGCCTGATGTTTTCAACCACAATCTGGAAACCGTGCCCGGGCAATATTTGAAAATTCGTCCCGGCGCACGCTATTTCCATTCCTTGCGATTGCTGGAGCGCGTGAAGGAACTTGACCCCACCATGTTCACCAAGTCCGGCATCATGGTGGGCTTGGGTGAAACGCGCGAACAAGTGATGCAGGTGATGGATGACATGCGCTCAGCCAACATTGACTTCATCACCATTGGCCAATATTTGCAACCCACGCGCAAGCATGCAGCGATTGATCGCTATGTAACACCTGATGAATTTAAATCATATGAAACAACTGCCTACGCAAAAGGCTTCCTAATGGTGTCTTCTTCGCCGCTCACGCGATCTTCACACCACGCTGGCGATGATTTTGCGAAATTGCAGGCCGCAAGGGCTAACCACTAAGTGCCACGCTTTACGACGAGTCGGGTGGTGGATGTATCGGCCCAACAGGCTTTTTCTATTGCTGCCGATGTATCATCCTACAAAGACTTTTTGCCACTGTTAAAACGTTCAGTCATTCGAGGCGGGCGCAAGCGTGTCGGGGCCGTGGAAGAATTCGATGCGGACTTGCAGGTGGCCGTCGAAAAAATAGGCGTGCGCGAAAGCTTTGCCAGCCATGTGACAACAAATTCAGACATGATGACAGTTTCAGCCACATCATCGGACGGCCCAGTCAAAGCACTTCACGTGATGTGGGAAATTGCGGATGCACCTGCGGGCAAGGCCCAAGTCTCAATCACTATTGACTACACGCTCAAGAATTTGATGTTGCAGATGATGGCTGGGGGCTTTACTGACTACGCTGCCCAAAAAATCATGACAGCCTTTGAAGAGCGTGGGCGATCACTTTATGGCGCGCGCGTGAGCTGACTTAACACCAATTCGAAAGCAGCCTTGACTGAGTGGTGACGAATTTCTGCGCGGGAAAGAGAGCCAAAACGCTGCTCAATATGCAGAGTTTTTAGATTATGTTGGGCGCAAGCAAAATGCACCAGCCCAACAGGTTTTTCCACACTTCCGCCAGATGGGCCGGCGATGCCTGATATTGCGATGCTGATATCGGCTTTTGAAAACAGCAACGCTCCCTCCGCCATTGCAATTGCCACTTGATGACTCACGGCCCCATGCGTAGCAATAAGCGCTGGCACCACACCCAGCATTTCAGCTTTGGCCAAATTCGAATAGGTGACGAAGCCACGATCAAAAATCTCCGATGAGCCGGCGAGATCTGTAATTGCCGCTGCGACCATGCCGCCCGTGCAGCTTTCGGCAGTAGCCAGTCTCAAACCGCGTCTCTTCAATAGGGCAAAAACTTGCTCTGCAAGCGTCACAGGGGCAACCGCACAGTCGCCGTAGCAAAAGCGGCCATGCCTTCCTTGCGTCCAATAGCCCCCAGTTTTTCAGTGGTGGTGGCTTTGATTGCGATCCGGTCTGGAGTGACGTGCAGCAAAGGCGCCAATGCAGCTTTCATTGCAGGAAGATGTGGGCTGATCTTGGGAGCTTCAGCCAAGACTGTGATGTCAATATTGGAAATCATACCGCCACGTGCGTGAAGCAGGCGCACGGCCTTCTCAACAAAAATGGAAGATGGTGCATCTTTCCATTGTTTCTCACTGGGCGGAAAGTGAACGCCAATATCACCTTCACCTATTGCACCTAAAATGGCGTCAGTCACGGCATGAAGTGCCACGTCAGCATCTGAATGACCTTTGAGGCGATGGCTATGTGGAATTTTTACGCCGCAAAGTGTCACCTCATTCCCAGGTTCAAAAATGTGAAAATCTATTCCTTGGCCCATGCGAATGTCTGGTCGATCAATGATCGCTTTGAGAGAAAGTTCATGGTTGGCGATTTCAATGTCGGATTGTGTTGTCAATTTTTTATTTCGTTCTTCACCTTGCACAATATGCACTTCAAAGCCTGCGGCTTCGGCCACTGCGGCATCATCTGTCAGCCCCAAATGGTTTTCGGTAAGAGCCTTGCGATGGGCCGCGAGAATTTTAGGGAAAGAAAAACCCTGCGGCGTTTGTACAAACCACATTGCGTGCCGATCAATCGTCTTGGTGATCACACCACCGGGTGCAAATTTCATGGTGTCGGCAACGGGCAAGCCTGGCACCACAGCATCCGCAATTTGGAGGCTTGCTAGGATGTGGTCTATGACATCCTTTGAAACAAAAGGGCGTGCTGCATCGTGGAGGAGAATGTGGCGTGGGCTAACAACCGCACAGGCTTCAACACCGATGCGGCATGAGTCTTGGCGCGTGGATCCACCAAAGGTAAAGGGGGGCAGGGTGAGGCCAGCAGTTGCATCGGCGAAAAGCTGTTGGTGGCCTTCGCCAATCACACATTGAACATGAGTGATTGATGGGTGATCAAGGAAGGCCTTGCATGTCCACCAAATAACCGGCCTGCCGCCAATCAATTGATATTGCTTGGGGCGTTCGCCCCCTGCGCGAAGGCCGCTGCCGCCGGCTACGATTACTGCTGCCACTGTCATGACATCGCCATAAGCCATTCACCACAAAATGAGAATGGCAAATGTCTTTTTGCTTGACCTTGCAAGTTCCGAGCGTAAACTGACTAATATTTGATCTCAAAATTGGTGTGCCTAATTTATGAGCATTAGTATCGGCCCGATCATCACCAGAAACAATGTTTTTCTGGCGCCCATGTCGGGGGTGACAGATCAACCATTTCGCGCCATCGCTCATGAGGCCGGCGCAGGCTTGGTTGTGTCAGAAATGGTGGCCAGCGAAGAATTGGTACGTGAGCGGGCAGATATGTTGCGACGCACTTTGGGAAAGAAGGATTCTTCACCCTTTGTCATCCAGCTGGCCGGGCGTGAAGCGCATTGGATGACGGAAGGCACACGTATTGCGCAGGATTTGGGCGCCGACATCATCGACATCAATATGGGGTGCCCATCGCGGCAAGTGACAGGCGGGCTTTCAGGTTCAGCGCTGATGCGCAATCTGGACCATGCAATGACGTTGGTGGAAGCAACTGTGAACGCCGCAAAAGTTCCCGTCACACTCAAGATGCGCTTGGGTTGGGATGACAATTCTCACAACGCCCCAGAACTGGCCAAGCGCGCCCAGAATGCAGGGGTAGCATTGATCACGGTGCATGGGCGCACGCGCTGCCAATTTTATACCGGCAGAGCAGATTGGCGCGCCATTCGTGCTGTGCGTGAGGTGATCACCATTCCGCTGATCGCCAATGGCGATGGTCAAACACCCGCCGATGCGAAGGAAATGATGCGCCTTTCAGGGGCTGACGGCGTGATGATCGGCAGAGGCAGCTATGGCAGGCCCTGGTGGCCGGGCGTTGTGGCAGAAGCCATGAAGCCTGGCAGTGGCTGCGCAGAGCCAGATTTGCCGACCGAAAAGCAATATTTGATGGCTCAGCAGCATGATACGCTTTCGCTTTACGGGCATCACCATGGAAACAAAGCATTTCGCAAGCATTTGGGCTGGGCATTTGCACGGCTGGAACAACGCAAGTATTTGCTAAACCATGCTGCAAATGGCTTGCGTCAAAGTCTTTTGCGCGAAGTTGACAATGCAAAAGTAACCCAAGGCATTGAGGAAATGTTTGCCCAATGCTTGTATGAGGTCGCGTGATGTCGAACGAGCATGTTGATTTGAAAGTGTTGTTCGAAGCGCTCCCCAACCCATTAATGGTACTGGATAGCAACAACAAAATTCGTATGGTGAATGCGGCGGCAGAAGATTTTTTCCAAGCCAGTGCGTCGGTTTTATGCCGATTGACCTTAGATGACATGGTTCCCTTTGCAAGCCCAGCCCTTGAGGCTGTGGGGCAGGTGCGTGCACAAGGCGGCGTTGTCAACGAATATGCCATTGGCATCGGCACCCCGCGCTGGGCTGGCGAACGTGTGGTAGATTTGCAAACCACTTTGGTGGATGAAAATCTAGGGCATGTGATGGTGATGCTGTTTCGGCGCTCCATGGCCCACAAGATGGATTCGCAGTTATTTCACCAAGGCGCAGCGCGCGCAGTTTCCTCCATGGCCGCGATGATGGCGCATGAAATCAAGAACCCTTTGTCAGGCATTCGCGGTGCAGCGCAACTGCTTGAACCAACTCTGGATGATGTTGACCGCCCATTGGCAAAGCTGATTTGCGATGAAACAGATCGTATCCGTGACTTGGTAGATCAGATGGAAGTGTTTTCGGACGAGCGCCCGCTAGAGCGCCAACCCATCAATATTCATGTGGTTTTGGATCGTGTAAAGCAATTGATTGAAGCAGGCTTTCAAGATGGCTTGACCATCCTTGAGGACTACGATCCTTCGCTGCCACCTGTGAATGGCAATCATGACCAGCTGGTACAGGTATTTCTAAATCTGGCCAAA
>JAGWUY010000368.1 GCA_028868255.1 Alphaproteobacteria bacterium
ATGATACTAGTATGCCACGATTGAAACTGAGATTCCACAATAGTCAACAGGGTTAGATTTCAGACTGACCCACTACCCAATTTTTGCCAATTTACCTTTCCAAACCCTCAAAAAGGTAAATCGCGTCGGCAAGCTTGAACCCGCTCCAGTCATAAATGCCGGTGCGCACAAGCTTGCCGCCCATGGCCTCATAAAAGCGCCGTGCACGGGTGTTTTTGGCCAGCACACCTAACGTCAACGCGTGGCCACCATTTTCCAT
The DNA here is from genome assembly GCA_028868255.1 of Alphaproteobacteria bacterium. GTDB lineage: Bacteria > Pseudomonadota > Alphaproteobacteria > Rhizobiales > Aestuariivirgaceae > Aestuariivirga. The sequence goes on from JAGWUY010000368.1 coordinate 260, forward strand.
CCATATATTCTTTATTTTATTCAATAGGTTACGGCCAATACCTAAACGGTGATATGAGGCCGCAATGTAGAAACCATAGATCTGTCCATCCATGCCGTCATGCAACAGTTCATCTGGCTTTCCTGCCGTCACAAACCCAATCGCTTTCTCACCATCATAGGCCGCAACGATCAAAAGGTTCTTATCCGCGATCCACCTATGCCAATGGGGAATGCGCTGCTGAGGCGTAAAGCTTTCCAGCAGTGCAAGCGGTACAATCCCCGCATAAGCCTCGCGCCAGCATTGCACATGCAACGCGGCAAATGCCTCCGCCTCGATCAGCTCAGGGCGGCGATAGGTGATCACAGTGTTTCGAGTTCATCAATCAAGGACGAGATGACTGACAAGCCCTTCTGCCAGAATTGTGGGTCTGTGGCATCAAGGCCAAACGGCTTCAACAATTCGGAGTGATGCTTGGTGCCACCTGCTTTCAACATGTCAAAATATTTGTCTTGGAAGCCCGCTTCGCTTTCGCGGTAGCGCGCATAGAGCGAGTTCACCAAGCAATCCCCAAAGGCATAGGCATAAACATAAAATGGCGAATGGATGAAATGCGGAATGTAAGTCCAATAGGTTTCGTAACCAGGACCGAACTCAATGGCATCGCCCAGACTTTCTTTTTGCACATCCATCCAGAACGCGTTGATCTGGTCGGGTGTCAATTCACCATCCTTGCGCGCCTGATGCACCTTGCGCTCAAAGGTATAAAACGCAACCTGGCGCACCACCGTGTTGATCATGTCTTCCGCTTTGGAGGCGAGTAGAATTTTCCGCTTCTTCGGGTCGGTTGTTTCTTTCAACATGGTCTGGAAGGTCAACATCTCACCAAACACTGAGGCCGTTTCCGCCAGCGTCAGCGGCGTGTTAGACATCAGCGGCCCCTGCTTCGCTGCAAGCACCTGATGCACACCGTGCCCCAGCTCATGCGCCAATGTCATCACATCGCGCGTCTTGCCTAAATAATTAAGCAGCACATACGGGTGGGCCGATGGAACGGTGGGGTGAGCAAAAGCACCTGGCGCCTTGCCGGGGCGGTTTGGAGCGTCAATCCAGTTCTTATCAAAAAATACCTGCGCGATGGACGCCATTTCTGGCGAAAAACTGCCGTAAGCTTTGAGAACAATTTCGCGCGCCGCACCCCACGGCACTTCACGCGTGTCTTCCGCAGGCAATGGCGCATTGCGATCCCAGTACATCAGCTTG
>JAGWUY010000108.1 GCA_028868255.1 Alphaproteobacteria bacterium
ATCGCGTGACGTGAATGTGGTGGTGGAGTGCGAAAGCCCACTCACACTGGGCATGACAATTGTGGATTGGTGGCGGGTGACCGACCGCAAGCCTAATGCCACCGTGTGCCGTGGCATCAACTCTGATGGGTTCTTTGATCTTTTGACCGACCGGTTAGCGACGTTGGCTTAAACAGAAGCGGCCAAAACTGCGACAGGGGCCAAGATCGCCAAGGCCAGCCCCGCTGCAATGAATAGCAAGAGAATTTGATTACGTATGCGTGCATTTTCGCTCATGGGCGTGTTTGTGCTCCGATTCTGGGTCGGAGATAAATGATTCTTTTCAAACACTTGTGACGCCGCCGTCATGGTTAATATCCTCTTAAGATCGGGGCATAAGCCCGCGCTCATGCTAATCAATTAACTATGATTGCTGGCGCAACTTAGGCCGGATTGAGCCAAAACTGTGTTGTTTGAAATAATTATCAGTATACGGATGAGTGCGGGCTGAATCCGGCGTTCATCAATAATTCAGGAATCATTCGCCTCATCCTTCCCCAACACTTGGGGAAGGTGGCGCAAAGCGCCGGAAGGGGATGCTGGCGACAAAACTCAATGGCCCGGTCAAACATCGTTGCAAGAACCCCGCCCGTCTGCGTACCGCAGACACCCTCCCCAAGAGTTGGTGAGGGATGGTTCCTCACGCCTTTTTCAACCACACACGGTTATCATGGTAAGTGCCGCCGCCTGCTGGCGCTGGTTGATCTGCACCGGTGAGCGTGTTGATGCCCCGCCCGCCTTCATGGGCCTCATTGGGCCACAGGCCTTCGGCGATCAGCACGCCACGACGTTGGCCGGCATGAGCCTTGGCGTGCAGTGCCACCTGCCCTCTGGCACTGCCCACATGCACCATATCTCCATCTGCGATGCCATTTTCTTCTAAGTCCGAAGGATGGGCCAGCACAGTGGGCCGCCCTTCGCGCTTCACACTCGACGGCGTTTCATTGAAAGTGGAATTGAGGAACGTTCGCGCTGGGCTGGTGGCCAAACGAAAGGGATAAGCCTCATTTGCCTCCTCAATCGCGGCATAGTGATCTGGCAGCGGCGGCAAATCAGCGTAAGGCCCTAACTGGCCGTTGGGCGACAAGAACGCCGCTGCCTTCCAGTCTGCTTTGAAATGATATTTGCCATCAGGATGGGCGAAGCCTTTGATGTTATGGGCCGTGTCAAAATCAGGCATTACGTCCACCCAGCTCTCTACGTCCAACACATCAAGGCTGGGGCGGCATGAGGCTTTCAAGGTTTCATCGATGATCTCACGCGGGCTCATGGCGAAACCGCGATGTTGCGCGCCCACACGCTTGGCCAAATCCGCGATCACCTCGTGGTTGCTGCGGCATTCACCTGGCGCGTTCACCAGCTTGCGGCCAAACAAAATATGGCTATGGCCGCCCCCTTGATAAATATCATCATGTTCCAAGAACATGGTGGCGGGCAGCAGCACATCAGCATATTTTGCCGTTTCGGTCATAAACTGCTCATGCACGCACACAAACAGATCTTCGCGCGCGAAGCCTTGCTTCACCTTGGTTTGGTCTGGTGCGATGGATAAGGGATTGGTATTCTGAATCAGCATGGCCTTCACCGGCGGCCCCCCTGCCAAATCATGCGGGTTGCCCAGCAGCGCTTCCCCCACACGGGCCATGTCAATCACACGGTGTTTTGCCTTGGCGGCATCTTTGCCTTCAATCAGCGATTTATCCCACTTGAAAGTGCCACTGTTGGAATGCAATGCGCCGCCGCCTTCGTGCAGCCAAGCGCCTGTCACTGCGGGGATGGAAGTGACCGCATGGATATTGGCGGCCCCGTTGCGCGAGCGGGTGAAGCCATAACCAATGCGGAAAAATGTTTTGGGTGTTTCGCCAATGAGTTTTGCAAAAGCCTCAATTTCGGCAACAGGCGCTCCGCAAATGGCAGAAGCCCATTCCGGCGTTCTGGGCTTCAGGTGAGCCTCAAACTCTTTTGGGCAATCGGTATACTGGTTCAAATAATCCCAATTGGCATGACCATCTCGAAACAACACATGCATAACAGCGCAAGCCAATGCGCCGTCCGTGCCCGGCTTGATCAGCAGCTTGATGTCGGCCTGCTTCATGGTGCCGGTTTCATAGATGTCCACACAGGCCAATTTTGCGCCGCGATTCTTTCGCGCGATGCCAATATGCGTCATCACATTCACTTGCGTGTTCACCGGGTTACCGCCCCAGACTACGATTAAATCCGACTTCTGCATTTCGCGCGGGTCAACACCTGCCACTTTGCCAACGCCTGCAAAATAACCAGGCCATGATAGCGCAATGCACACCGTGCCATACATGCCGGAATAGGATTTTGTGTGCCGCAAGCGCTCTATGCCATCGCGCATCACCAGCCCCATTGTGCCCGCATAATAATAGGGCCACACAGATTCTGCGCCGAATTCTGCTTCCGCTTCCAGAAAGGCCTTGGCAGTGATGTCCAGCGCCTGATCCCAGCTGATGCGTTCAAACTGCCCTGCCCCTTTTGGCCCCACACGCTTCATCGGGTGCAGCAGCCGCTCAGGGTGATGGATGCGCTCTGAATAGCGCGCTACTTTTTCGCAAATCACACCCAAGGTATAGGAATTGTTTTTGGCCCCACGCACCCGACCTATGGTGTGATCATCCAGCAGTTCCACTTCAAGTGCGCAGGCTGATGGGCAATCATGGGGGCAAACAGAAAAGCCGGTTTTTGGGTTGGGGGCTATGTGGTTCATGCCGTCAGTCTAGTGCCAATTGGTACGTGCTGCAAATCATCTGCGATTGGCTGGGTGACGTTGCAGACATTGCATGGGGCTCGCAAGAAGAACGGCACTTGCTGGCAAATGCCTAAAAATGCTCCTTCTTGGATACAGCACCTTTGCGCTCCGTCTGTCAGAAGGTAAATTTTGTTGTGGACACGCGTGAAGGGCGCTAGGCACTCTCCATGCTTCCTATTTCTTCGCTGCAAAACCCGACCGTTAAACTCATCCGTTCACTCGACCACAAAAAGGATCGGCGTGACACCGGACTATTTGTTGCTGAAGGCTTGGCCATGCTGGATCGCGCCGAGGCCATGGGCTGGGAACCGGATATTTTGGTCACCACAAAACCACAGGCGATTTTCAATAGCGTCAAACCCACAATTGTCACTGAAAAAGTGATGGCCGAACTATCAGCCCAGAATAACCCGCACGATATTCTTGCTGTGTTCAAGCAGCGATACCAGCCCCATCCCACGAAACAAGGCGTCTGGTTGGCACTCGACGAAATTCGCGATCCAGGCAATCTGGGAACCATCCTGCGAACAGCAGACGCGGCTGATGTTTCGGGTGTGATCCTTATTGGCGATTCTTGCGATCCTTACGCACCTGAATCCGTGCGCGCCTCCACCGGCTCCATCTTCGGCATCACACTGGTGCGCATGAAGCAAGATGGTTTGATAGATTTGGCGCGCGCATGGGATGGTGAGGTGGTTGGCACGGCGTCTTCCGCCAAACATGATTTTCGCCGCGTTTATAAAACCCCCACTCTGCTGATGATGGGTAATGAATCACGTGGGCTTTCCCATGACTTAACAAGCTCTTGCACCAATTTGGTGAGAATTCCGATGAAGGAGGGCGTGGAGAGTTTGAACGTGGCGGTGGCCACGGGCTTGATGCTCTATCAAATCACAGCAAAATCAAAATAAAGGGAGCAGCCCCTGCGGGCTGCCCATTCGACTTCAAAGGTTGAACAGTATTTAATTCAATACACCACAGGGCACGATAGCTTGATTGGCTCCAACAGGATTCGCGAACAAACACTTAATTGGTTTGGTTGGAACATTAGAATTGAAAGCTGAGCCTGCGCCGTTAAAAATATCCAAGCTGCGGTTACGTGGGTCATCTTCGCGGTGACGTCGGATCAAGCTCTTGTTGTCGCCGCCGAAGTAAAGTTTTAGGCCAACATTTGCAGTCGAAAAACCATTTTCACCAATGCTGCCATCAGCCGTGAGGCTAAGCGGCAGGCCTTGATCGGATAGTGCATATTCAGCACCCACATGGCCCGATTCAAAACCAGCAATGGAGCGCCCGCCAATAGAGAACCGCATATTGTCTGTTGCATAAAATGCCAAATCGCCAATTGCATAGAATTGGTTTGAAGCAACACCCGCGGCGTTCAAATTCAGATAACCGGCAGTGGCTTCTATCGACACATTGTTCATGTAAAGCTCAACTTCGGGCCCAACATACTGAAAATTGGCTTTGTTGGTCCATGCGGCGCCACCGATCACCCCAAATAAATAAGAGTCAGGATTGCGGGTGAAGAAATGTGTGGTCGCCCCTATCATGTTGTCGTTAAACGCATTCACGTCCGCCACATCGAATTGCAGGCCAAAACGCTCGCCAAGAGGAACAGAAATGCTGGCCCCGCCCTTAAATGCCCACGTCGAAGCAAATCCATCTAAATTGCCCCAGCCCGTGGCCAATTCAATTTTGCCGTTGACGGATGAAACGGCCGGTAAAATGCCAGCGGCCGCATCAGCGGCAAAGGCTGCCGAACTTGTCATCAAGAAGGAGGCAAAACCCGCTGCGACCCATTTATAATTTTTCATTATCTATGCCCTGTCCGAATTGCGCCCCCAATTCTTAAATCCTGCGTAGCACGCTTTTATGCAATACGGTAACTAAAAATTAAGAATCGTTAACGCGCTACTCTAGGTGGAATTTTCTCAGGTGTTTCGCATTTTTGAATGTTCTGGCTAGGCCCATCTCAGTGCTCAAGATTTGCCGCATGAGCGATGATCCGGACTTTCAACACGGCGTAATGAAACCCGAAGGCGGTATCAGTTGGCACGCATGGCACAAGCTGCCTGTTCTCCAACGACAAGATTTGCGCGACCATCGAAAGCCTTGCAAGATAGGCCAACGCGGAGAAGTGGTCGTTACTAACTTCTTCAATGCCGCGCAGCCATCATTCGATATGCCAAAGGTGATGAAGTTATGTTGGGCGCGCAATGCTCATGTGGACTTCGTTTACTTGTTAATGAAAAAATTGTGGAGCGAACAACGCATCTTAATCGACTGCCCGGAAACCAGAAAGTCACGCTTTGCCTTCCCGCAAAATTCATGACACTTCCGCTCACGCCTTCCGGCACGTTCATAGGGTTTGTCTGAAAACGGCCACCTGCAGAGTGATCATTCTTCTCACCTCTGGCTCCATTAAATGTGCTTGAAACGGCGCTCAAACAGGTGAAGAAATTGTTCCTGATTTTGGCTGGAGAATTCTATGAAGTCGCATGCAAAAGTGGTGATTGTGGGTGGTGGTGTAATGGGCGTGGGCCTGCTTTATCATCTCGCCCTTGAGGGCTGGACCGACGTGGTGCTGGTTGAAAAAGGTGAACTCACCTCCGGCTCCACCTGGCATGCTGCTGGCCAATGCCCGCATTTTAACGGCTCGCTTAATATGACGAAGGTGCATGTCTATGGCACGCAGCTTTATCCGCAGCTTGAAAAGCTCACCGGCCAAGCCGTATCGTGGCATGGTTGCGGCGGGCTGCGTTTGGCCACCACGGATGAGGAAGTGAATTGGCTCAAATATGTTTACGGCATCTCGAAGCTTGCGGGCTATGAGGGCGAAATCATAGGGCCATCCGAAATCGCGCAATATCACCCCTATCTCGAAACCTTTGGCATCAAGGCCGCTTTCCGGACTGTCACCGATGGCCATGTTGCGCCTGCTGACATCACCAACGCCATGGCCACGGGTGCGCGCCAATTGGGCGCTGAGATTTATCGCCGTAACCGCGTCATGGATATCAAGTTGCTGCCCAATGGAGAGTGGCGTGTGTTTACCGAGCAAGGCAACATCGATTGCGAACATGTGGTGAATGCGGCTGGCAGTTATTGCGATGTGGTAGCGGGCTGGACAGGCCATATCGCCCCCATCGCCAACATGCTGCATCAATATGTGATCACCGAACCGCTGCAAGAGTTAATCGATCTCAAGATGGAACTTCCCGTGGTGCGTGACCCCTATTCCCACGCTTATTTGCGAGAGGAAACCAATGGTGTTCTCGTCGGCCCCTATGAAACCGCCACCGCCCATGTGTGCTGGGATGGTGGGCAGCCGCGCTGGGATTATGAAAGCGAACTGGAACAGAACGAGCTTGACCGTATTATGCCATGGCTGGAAAAAGCCACGGAGCGTTTTCCACTGTTTGGCAAGTCGGGCGTGAAGTCGATTATCTCGGGCGCCATCACTCACACGCCTGACGGGGTTTATCTCTCTGGCCCAGCGCATGGACCAAAGAATTATTGGATGCATTGTGGCGCGTCGATAGGCATTTGCCAGGGCGGTGGTGCTGGCAAATATTTGGCGCAGTGGATGGTGCATGGCCAAGCTGACATCAACATGCGCGAATTTGATCCGCGCCGCTTCGGCACATGGGCCACCAAGGACTACACTACTGAAGTGTCGATCGCTGACTATCATCATATGTACTATTGCTACAAGCCTGGTGAGCAGCACGAAGTGGGCCGGGGCTTACGCAAGTCATCCCTTTATGACACGCTCAAAAATGAAGGCGCGCAGTTTGCGCAGATTTTCGGCTGGGAGCGGCCGCGCTGGTATGACAAATCGGGCAACGGTGAACAATACTCTTTCCGCCGTTCCAACCAATGGGAGGCTGTGAAAGCCGAGGCGCTGGCAGTGCGTGAGCGTGTGGGGCTGATGGATCTTTCCACCTTCTCGAAATATGACGTGACGGGGCCAGATGCTTACGCATTCCTTGAGCGCATTTGCGCCAATAAGATTCCCGCCAAGGATGGCGGCATCATGCTGGGCCATCTGCTCAACGGCAATGGTTTTATTGAGAGCGAAATCACGGTGACGCGTTTGGCGGCTGATCATTTCTATGTGTTGTCTGCCGCCGTAGCTGAGCTGCATGATCTGGATCAACTCAATTGGCGGAAAGCCGATGATGAGCGTGTGACGATCAAGGACATCACCGATGATTACGGTGTGCTAGTTTTGGCTGGCCCAAGCGCACGGGATGTGCTGAGCGCCTGCACATCTGAAAATTTATCGAACTCGTCTTTCCGCTGGCTCACCAGCAAAGTTTCCACCGTTGCAGGCGTTTCCGGCATCCGCCTGTTGCGTGTGAATTATGTCGGTGAGTTGGGTTGGGAATTGCATGTGCCGATGGCGCAGATGAAACTTGTTTATGATGCGCTGATGGAAGCTGGCAAGCCATATGGCATTCAGTTGTTCGGCACTTATGCGATGAACAGCTTGCGCATGGAAAAAGCCTATCGCGGCTGGGGCAGTGAGCTCACCACCGAGATTGATATGTTCGAAGCCTCAATGAGCCGTTTCATTCGCCTTGAAAAACCAGATTTCAATGGCAAGGCCGCCAGTCTTGTGATGAAACAGCGCGGCCCGCGCATGACGCTGGTTTATATGAGCGTGGATAATACGGATTCTGACTGCATGGGCAATGAGCCGGTTTATCACGCGGGCAAATTGGTGGGTGTGACCACATCAGGCGGCTTTGGTCATGCGGTGGGCAAGTCGCTGGCCTTTGCCTATGTCGACCCCAAGCTCACAGCGCTGGGTACTGAATTTGAGGTGATGGTGTTTGGCGAAAAGCGCGCAGCCCGCATCATTGCGGAAAGCGCATGGGACCCGACCAATGATCGCCTGAAAGCATGAACGAAAAAGCAGGCACCTTGCGCGCCATAGGGTTGGTGTTGACGGCGATGGCAATCTTGCCATTGATTGACGTCATTGCCAAAATACTCGGGCGGCAGGGCC
>JAGWUY010000109.1 GCA_028868255.1 Alphaproteobacteria bacterium
CAATGTCTAAATCCTTGGTTGAGGCCACAGTCAGCCAGCGCTTGCTACCGGAAAGAGCCAATTCCCCAGCGCACGCCAACCCTGTCAGCAAGATCATGCTGCAACCAAAAGCTACAATTGTCTTGAACATTATCACCATCCCAACCAACCGCCATCATGTGCCCACCAAGCTGGCAGAAAAATGGCAAAGATAAGGGGTTTGCCGTTTGTCCACAAAAAAGCTAAAGCCCGCAGCCATGAACAAGCATGTCCCCAAAGTCGGTCTGGTGCAACTGGGTTGCCCCAAAAATCTCGTGGATTCTGAGCGCATCCTTACGCAGCTTCGCGCCGAAGGCTATAAAATAGCCCCCGGCTATGATGATGCCGATGTGGTGATCGTCAACACTTGCGGATTCTTAGACTCAGCCAAGGCGGAAAGCCTGGCCGCCATTGGCGAAGCCATGGAGCAAAATGGCCGCGTGATCGTCACTGGCTGCTATGGCATTGAGTCGGATGCCATCAGAACCGCCCACCCCAATGTGCTCGCCGTCACCGGCCCACACCAGTATGAGCAAGTCGTGGCCGCCGTGCATGATGCGCTGCCTCCCGTGCATGACCCGAAGATGGATCTGGTGCCGCCCCAAGGCCTGCACCTCACGCCCCGCCACTATGCTTATTTGAAGATTTCCGAAGGCTGCAACAACCGCTGCTCCTTCTGCATCATCCCGTCGATCCGCGGTGATCTCGTCTCGCGCCCCATGGCCGCCGTGCTTTATGAGGCTGAGCGTTTGGTGAAAGCTGGCGTCAAGGAACTGCTGGTCATCAGCCAGGATACATCGGCCTATGGCGTGGACATCAAATATGCCGAGTCAAAATATAAGGGCCGCGACGTACGCGCCAAATTCTATGACATGGCCAAGGAGCTAGGTGATTTGGGCGCTTGGGTGCGCATGCACTATGTCTACCCCTATCCTCATGTGGATGATGTGATTCCCCTGATGGCGGAAGGCAAAATCCTGCCCTATCTCGATATCCCCTTCCAACATGCCTCGCCAACCGTGCTCAAAGCCATGCGCCGCCCCGCCAATCAGGAAAAGGTGCTGGACCGTCTGGTCTCATGGCGCAAAATTTGTCCGGATATCGCCATCCGCTCCACCTTCATCGTGGGCTTCCCCGGCGAAACCGATCAGGACTTTGAATATCTGCTGGAATGGCTGAAAGAGGCCAAACTCGAACGCGTAGGCTGCTTCAAGTATGAGCCAGTGTCCGGCGCGAAAGCCAATGATCTGGGCCTGCCCCAAGTGGCCGACGACGTGAAGGCAGAGCGCTATCAGCGCTTTATGGAAGCCCAACAGGCCATCTCATCCGACATCTTCCAGTCCAAAATCGGCCGTGAAATTGAAGTCTTGGTCGATGAGATCGACGAAGAAAATGACGAAGCCGTGGCCCGCAGCAAATGGGACGCACCAGAGATTGACGGCAACGTTTTCATCCCTGGCGCAACAAATTTGAAACCGGGCGATCTGGTGAAAGTCAAAATTGTGGAGGCCGAGGAATATGATCTGGTGGGTCAGCTGATCTGAAAGTCCTCTACTGCACGCGCTTTGCGGGCCGAACATATCGGAAATTTCGATCTTCAATGAAATTGCCATTGAGATTGGTATGGATTGTAACGTTCCAAATCGCCGCAACCCAATTTAGGAACAATTGCAGCACGAATGACACAAACAATTATGCGCGACAATATTGAACGGCAATAATGGCAACATCCTTGGTTAGTTGACCTGAAATGCAAACGCGAAATTGTTGCTAAACCGAACTGATGGAATGGCCATAGGCCGCCGTGACTTCAAGTATGCGCACGTCGCGCCCAAATTGTTGGAGGCGATTAATGCTCAGTTCTGGTTGTTTAGAACGAAGCCAGCAAAAAATTATTGTGCGGCAGCGATCACACCATCCACTTGCGCCATGGCCTTTTCACAAAAGGCGGCATTGTCAGCCTTCGCGTCAGCCTGGGTCTTGGCCCATAGCGCATCCAGATCAGCCTGCGCCAAGCCGCTCTTTTGTTCAAAATGCTGAACAGCGTTTCCAAGCGCCGATGATTTCGCGCTGTCCAGTTTTGGTTTGCACACCTTGCCCGCAACGCCGGCTTCATAAGCAGCAATCAACTCCGCCGGAGCCGTCTGCGCCATCACAGCGCCCACACTCAAAGCCGAAGCAAACAAAACGGAAATGACCAAACGTGATTTCATAAAATCCCCCGAAACTGGTTGAAGCCGCGTGATGCCGAAAAATCGTGACGCGCTTAAGGCCATATTGTGGCGCTCCTCAATAATCTCACAGAAGGTTAAGAAATTCCAAGCTGCCATCAAAATCGATCTTGCGCCAGACCCTGCGTTGCGAAGCCTCTTCATCCGTACCCCAGGTGGCAATTTGAAAATCTTCATCCACATGCGCCGCCTGCCAGGCTGCATCGGGCGCAATCTTGCCCGCCACAATCATCAATGCCAGCAAGGCGGAACCCGTCAGTGTCGTCAAATTATGCGCCACAGTCAGCCGAAACGCATCCAGCCCCGCCACATGCGCTTCAACCGCCACCATGGTTTTATCCACCTGCGCTTGGTGGATCACACCCTGCGTCACCAAGAATGTGACACCCATTGCAGCCTCGGCCCAGCGGATCACCGGATCCCAAGCTGAAGCCTGCAAGATCTGCAAAGCCTCCGGCGCTTCAGCCCGGTAGCAAACCAGATCCGAACCCGCAAACTCCACCACCTGCCCGGCCACATAAGCCCGCTCCCCACCCGCCCGGTCAATGGCCGTATTGGCCAGCTTGGTCAGCGGCATGGCGGCGGGGTTGATCACATCAACCTGCGCATTCCATTCGGCGGCCACAGCTTCCGCCAAAGCGCGGGTGGGCAAAGCCAGTTTCACCTTCATCGGTGTTTTCACCACGCGCCCATCCAGTGCGATGGATAAATCATTTGTCACTGTGGCCAGCATATAAAATTTCTTCGGCAAGGGCCGAACAATGCGGTCGCGTGAAAGCCGCTCCCAGCGCTCGTCTGCGGTCTCAGTCGTCAAATCTTTTCGGTTCAAAGCCAAAACTCTCAAATGTTGCAATCATGTGGTCGGGCAGCGGCGCAGTCACATCCACAACACCCTCACGCGGATGCGGAAACACCACGCGTCGCGCATGCAGGTGCAGCCGCCTGGCCACACCTTCCGGCATATCAATATCACCGCCATATTTGTTGTCGCCCAAAATCGGTGTGCCAATGTGGTTCATATGCGCACGCAATTGGTGCTGTCGCCCGGTCAACGGCTTCAATGAAACCCAAGCCGCCGCCTTGCCCATTTTGTCCAAAACCGAATATTGCGTCACGGCAGATTGTTCATCATCCTCCTCGCCCGCTTTAGAGGCCCGCATCCTGTCGCCATCCTCACTGCGCGCTTTGATCAAAGCCACATCAATTTTGCCCTGCGCGGGGGAAGGCACACCCTTCACCACCGCCCAATAGGTTTTCTTCACAATGCGCGTGGCGAAAAGCTTGCCCAAAGCCGCGGCAACGGCGCGCCGCTTGGCAATCACAATGACGCCAGAAGTATCACGATCTAAACGATGAACCAGCAAGGGCCGCTCACCCAGTTCCTTGCCCAGCCCCATCAAAAGCCCATCAAGATGCACATGGGTCTTGGTGCCACCCTGCACCGCAAATCCCGATGGCTTGTTCAAAACATAAAGGTCTTTGTCTTCATGAATCACCATGGACATGAAAAGTCTACGCTCAGTCTCTGTCAGCGGCGCGACATCTTCTTTGGGAACATCAGCAGGCCGCTTATCAAAAGCCAGCGGCGGCACGCGAATATCCTGCCCCTGCGCAAGGCGATGATTGGGCTTCACCCGCCCCGCCCCCACGCGCACCTGCCCGGTGCGCGTCAACTTGTTGAGATAGGCAAAATTGACCTGCGGAAAATGCACTTTGAACCAGCGGTCAAGCCGCATGCCATCCTCATCCGCCGAAACTTCAAAGCGTTTGACCTCAGCGCTCATGCCGTCAAGGCCTTCGCCACCATAAACCCGGCAAACACGGCAACGAGCGAAAGTAAAACTGTGGCCACAACATAAACTGCGCCCATTGCTGTTTCACCCCGTTGCACGGCACCAAAGAAATCCAACGAAAAAGCCGAAAAGGTGGTGAAGCCACCTAAAATACCGGTGGTCAAAAACAGACGCAAATCATGTTGTTCTGCAAATTTCGCATTCAAAAATGCCGCAAGAAACCCCATGGCAAAACTTCCCACAACATTCACGAAAAATGTGCCCCAAGGAAATTCATAGCCCATCAAACGATGCGCACTGATATTCACACCATAGCGGGCAGCAGACCCAATCGCCCCGCCCAGCGCCACCCAGATAAAACCCATTAGGCCGCACTCGCCGTCACGTTGAAATCAAAGTGGATATTTTCATAGGGGAAAACCAACCCACCTTCAGCACGGTCCACCACGCCTGCTAAAACAAGCGCCGTCAAATCCGTATGAACACCCTTATAGTCGCGCTCAACCCGTCTTGCGATTTCGCGGTAGCTCAAAACACCTTGCCCAGCCATAGCGCGGATAATGGCCAAGCGCTTGGGCGATAACACCCGGTACATCAGATCATATGTCGGGAAACTGAGGCCAGCAGATGTGGCGGGCCTCCCAGAGTTTACAGCTCTAAGGCCCCGTGCGCCCATTTCTCTCAAAGTCTCGATTCTTACAGTTAGCGTTTTCATCTCAGCAACCTCTCAACTTCATCGAAAAAGTCACTTTGCAACCTTTTCAATCCCAGAAAATCATAAGCGAATTCTCGTTTGCCAATGTGTTTATGGTCGCCTTTGCCAGCTTCATTGTCAAAGCGCATGATGCAAATATCATGATCAACCAATGCAAATCGATACTTGAACGCATGGACACCTCCGGCCAGCGGCTTCGGAACTCTCCAAAAAATCATATCGACAAACGCCGTTTCTGAAACGTCAAATCGATCTTGATATATCAACTCCGCCTTCTTGATGGAATCTATACCATCACACTCTTATGATGTAAACAACTCCATCACAGCCAGCCCCTGTGCCGGAAATACCAGATTGGAACCACAGCAGAAATAATCATCAGCCCGATTGCGTAAGGATAACCAAAAGCCCAATCCAGTTCCGGCATTACTTTGAAATTCATTCCATACATCGACGCCACCAGCGTTGGCGGCAAAAAAATTACCGACGCAATAGAGAATATTTTGATAATACCATTCTGTTCGATTGAAATCATACCTAGCACAGCGTCGAGCAAAAACGAAATCTTGCCCGTTAAATAGCCTGCATGTTCGGACAGTGATTGAATGTCCCGTTGCACCACTTTAAGACGCGCCTTGTTCTCCTGAGTTTCCTTGCTCTCAGTCTTTACTCTGGTAACTTTGGCGGTGGCTACATCTTTGGTTTTTGATTTGACAATTTGGGTCTGCTCTAAAATCGCCTGCATATAAGCCACCATGCGCCCGATGGACACAAGGCTTTCCCGCATCTTGGATGTAAAGTCTCCTTCTTCGCCCACTTTGCCCAACAGCTCTTCCAAATTTTTGGGCTTTTTCCTGCGGCGAGCAGCATCGCGCCTTTTGCGGACGAAAGAAGTGTCAAAAACTTGCCGCGATGTGTCATCCACAATCGCACCTACGCGCTCCAAATGGTCAGCAGCGCGGTCAATCACCGCCTCCAACAGGCTGATCATCACGCCCCAACCCGTCATTGCCGTGGCCTGCGGTTTCATCGCCTGCTTCACATAAACCGGAAACGCCTGTGGGTGGTGATAACGCACGGTTACCAAGCGATTATTATGGATGATGAACGTCACAGCCGAAGCTTCGGGTCGATCTTCCTCGCCACGGCGGATCAGATTGGCCGTCATAAAGGCCGCCCCATTTTCCTGATAGAGGCGGCTCGACGCCTCAATTTCTTCCAACTCACCCCGCGTCGGAATATCAATGCCCAAAGCCAATTCAACCGCTTTTTCTTCAGCTGGCGTGGGCGACACCAGATCAAGCCACACAGCACTGCTCAGCACTGCCGGGTCAAGCGTGGCCGGATGTTCAATCAAACAGTCTTTTTCTGTTCTATAAGCTGCCAGCATGGGCTCACCCGTTGATTCCGCACTCTCTTTGCCCTAGGCCAACTTTTCCCGCAAGCCTGACTTCGTCTGCCAAACAACGATGAAATCTTGCGGGCAAGTTTTACACGTTTTTCGGTTCTTGAGTTTCTGCGCCCGAGCAGGCATGACGGCCTTATGACACTTAAACCCATTCATGTGATTGGCGCAGGCATGGCAGGTTCTGAGGCCGCTTGGGCTGCGGCCAATGCGGGCGTGCCCGTCATCCTGCATGAAATGCGCCCCGTGGTGCAAACCGATGTGCATAAAACCACCGATTTTGCCGAACTCGTTTGCTCGAATTCCTTCCGCTCGGATGACAAGGATAACAATGCCGTGGGCCTGCTGCATGAGGAAATGCGGCTCTGCGGTTCCCTGCTTATGGCCGTAGCAGAACAGCACAAAGTGCCGGCGGGCGGAGCATTGGCGGTGGATCGTGACGGCTTCTCCGCCGAAGTCACCAAACGCATCACCAGCCACCCGTTGATCACCATCGAGCGCGGCGAGATTGATGGCCTTCCGCCAGACGAGTGGGACAGCGTCATTATCGCGACAGGCCCTCTCACATCCGAAAAACTGGCCAAGGCCATTCGCGCCAAAACCGGGGATGAGGGCCTCGCCTTTTTCGATGCCATCGCTCCGATCATCCACCGCGATTCGATTGATATGTCCAAAGCCTGGTTTCAATCGCGCTACGACAAGGTGGGCCCCGGCGGAACGGGAAAGGATTATATTAACTGCCCGCTGGATAAAGCCCAATATGAAGCCTTCATCGCAGCCCTCATCACTGGCGAAAAAACCGATTTCAAAGAGTTCGAAACCAACACGCCCTATTTTGATGGCTGCCTGCCCATCGAAGTGATGGCCGAGCGTGGCCCTGAAACCCTGCGCCATGGCCCCATGAAGCCCATGGGGCTGACCAACGCCCACAACCCCACCGTCAAAGCTTATGCAGTGGTTCAACTTCGCCAGGATAACGCCTTGGGAACATTGTATAATATGGTCGGCTTCCAAACCAAGTTGAAATATGCCGAGCAAGTGCGTGTTTTCCAATCCATTCCGGGTTTAGAACAAGCAGAATTCGCGCGCCTGGGCGGCCTGCACCGCAACACATTTCTCAATTCGCCAATTTTATTAGATGACACGTTGCGCTTGAAGGCTGAGCCGCGCCTGCGCTTTGCAGGGCAAATCACGGGTGTGGAAGGCTATGTGGAAAGTGGCGCCATGGGAATCATGGCAGGCCGCATGGCTGCGGCAGAACGTTTGGGCCAAACGCCCAAAACCCCGCCTCCCACGACGGCCCATGGCGCGTTGATCAATCACATCACTGGCGGCCACATCGCCACCACCGACAACAAAACCCAAACTTTCCAGCCCATGAACATCAATTTCGGCCTCATGCCCGTGCCCGAAGTGCCGCGCAAAAACGCCGAAGGAAAATCACTGAGCTATAAGGAAAAAACCGTGGCCAGAAAGCAAGCCTACACCAGCCGCGCCCTGCGGGATTTCAAGGCGTGGTTAAGAGGCTGAGAAACCTCATCAAGACATTTTCGACAAAATGTTTAGCCACGTCACGACACCTCCTCGAAACGAGAAGGATTTTGACGACACATGATCTCGCCCTTCTCCTCTGGAGAAGGTGGCCGAAGGCCGGATGAGGTCCCT
>JAGWUY010000110.1 GCA_028868255.1 Alphaproteobacteria bacterium
CCAAAACTGTTCTGATCACCGGAACCTCGTCGGGGCTTGGTGCAGGCCTTGCCGTTGCGGCGGCCCAGCAGGGCTATAAGGTCTATGCCACGATGCGCGACCTGGGCAAACGTGGAGCACTCGAAAAAATAGCGCACGATGCCAAAGTCGAGGTCAAGTTGTTGCAACTTGATGTGCAGAACGATGCGAGTGTTGCTGCGGCCATGGCTGCTCTTGCAGCACAAGATGGTGCGCCTGATATTGTGATCAACAATGCGGGGGCTGGATTTGCGCGTGCCACTGAGCAGACCTCGATGCAAGAAATTGCGCAGGTGATTGACCTCAATTTTATGGGCGTTGTGCGGGTGACCAAAGCTGCACTGCCCCTGATGCGGAAAAAGGGTGGCGGGCGGTTTATCAATATTTCTTCGGTGGGAGGCCTCGTGGGCCAACCGTTCAATGAAATTTACTGTGCCGCAAAATTCGCGGTTGAAGGTTTTACTGAGTCACTCGCCAGCTATGTTCAAGATGAGTTTGGCATCTTGTTCACACTGGTTGAACCGGGCGGCATCAAGTCAGAGTTTTTCAATACGGCGATGAAGCAGATCATGGGGTCGGGCGGATTGCTGCAAGATGATTATTTGCCCTTGTTGCAGCGCTATATGGCGGGGGCACAGAAACGTGGCCAGTCGAGCTTTCAGACGCCTGAACAAGTAGTTGACGTGGTGATGAAAGTTATGGCCATGGAGAATCCACCGCTGCGGATCAGAACTTCAGATTGGGCCGACGACTTTACCCGCCTCAAAACATCCGCTGATCCTGATGGCACGCAGTTGCGAAAACAGGTCACACAGATTTTTTTGGGGCAGGGTTAGACCAGCTTAAACAAACCCGTTTGTGCGTATTTGTAAGTCGCGCCATTGTCGGTGAAGCTGTCTTCACACATCGGTACAATTTGTGCCGCCACATCGTCAGCGCTGGGCAATGACATGGGGTCTTCACCCGGCATGGCGAGGCTGCGCATGCGAGTGCGAGTGGCCCCAGGACTAAAGAGGTTGGTGCGCAGGTTGGTGGTGGCCATTTCTGCGGCATAGGTTTTCACCATGCCGTCAAGCGCGGCTTTTGAAACGGTGTAGGCACCCCAATAAGCGGGTGTGGAAAGTCCAACACCTGAGGTCACAAACACGGCGCGGCCATGGGGGGCGAGGCGCAGCAGCGGGTCCATGGAGCGGATCAGGCGATAATTCGCGGTCACATTCACCGCCATCACATCATCAAACAGTTTGGGTTCAATGTGGGGAACGGGTGTGAGCTTTCCCAAAATGCCCGCATTGCCCACCAGAATATCAAGTTTTTTCCAGCGTTCAAAAATCGCGGCACCCAGCCGGTCAATGGCGGGGTAATCCTTCACGTCCATCGGTACCAAAGTGGCGGTACTGCCTGCGGCCTTCACCTCATCGTCCAGCTCTTCCAGTCCGCCTTGCGTGCGCGCCACGGCAATCACATGTGCGCCCTGCTTGGCCAAGGCCAATGAGGCGGCACGGCCAAGGCCGCGGGATGCGCCTGTGACCAGCGCAATTTTTCCTTCAAGTGATTTCTGCATCTTTCAAAATATCCAATTGTAAAACGTCATTCCCGCGAAAGCGGGACTCCAATACAAGTTCCCACGCTTGAATTTGAACGGATTCCCGCTTTCGCGGGAATGACGAATAGAACTCAGCCCGCTTCCGCCAGCAGCGAAAGTTGCTGTTTGGGGTTTTCCCCAGAAAGATCAGTCAAATGGGTGGGGTAATCACCCGTGAAGCAATGATCTGTGAATTGCGGCGAAATATTATCGCGCGCGTCATAACCGCAGGCTTTGTAAATGCCATCCACCGACACGAAGGCCAGACTATCAACACCGATGAATTGGCGCATTTCTTCAAGGCTGTGGCTGGCGGCCAGAAGCGCTTTTTGCTCCGGCGTATCAATGCCATAAAAATCCGGGAATTTGATGGGCGGGCTGGCAATGCGCATATGCACTTCACGCGCACCCGCTTCATACATCATCTTTACAATCTTGATCGAAGTTGTGCCACGCACCACGCTGTCATCCACCAGAACAATGCGTTTGCCCGCGATCACGGCGCGGTTGGCATTGTGTTTCAGCTTCACGCCGAGCGAGCGGATATGCTGGGTGGGTTCAATAAAAGTGCGGCCAACATAATGGTTGCGGATGATGCCAAGTTCAAACGGAATGCCCAAAGTCTGCGCATAGCCCAAGGCGGCGGGCACACCAGAATCAGGGATCGGCACAATCACATCCGCATCACAAGGCGATTCCAAAGCCAGCTGCTTGCCGGTATTTTTGCGCACATCATAAACCGAGCGGCCGCCCAAAATGGAATCCGGTCGCGAGAAATAGATGTATTCAAAAATGCAGGGGCGTGGCTTTAGTTTGGGGAAGGGGTGCAAGCTTTCAATGCCATCTTCCGAAATCACCACCACTTCGCCATTTTCAATTTCGCGCACAAATTTGGCACCGATAATATCCAGCGCCACAGTTTCAGAGCACAGAATGTAAGCTCCATTCAACTCACCCAGAATGAGCGGGCGAATGCCCAGCGGGTCACGCGCGCCAATCAGCTTCTTGTTGGTGAGAGAAACAAGCGCATACGCGCCCTCAAGGTTGCGCAGCGCATCAATATAGCGCTCAATCATGCGGCTTTTCTTGGAGCGGGCGACGAGATGCAAAATGGCTTCAGTGTCAGACGTGGACTGATAAATCGCACCCTGAGTGATCAGGTCGCGGCGCAGGGTGAGGCCGTTGGTGAGATTGCCGTTGTGGGCCACTGCAATGCCGCCTGTCGCAAGTTCGGCAAATAGCGGCTGCACATTGCGCAGGATCGTGCCACCTGTTGTGGAATAACGCACATGGCCCAAGGCCATTGCCCCTCTCAGGCGGCTGATGATTTTTTCTGATGAAAAATGATCGCCCACCAACCCAGTGCGGCGTTCAGAATGAAAGCGCTCGCCATCAAAAGTCACGATACCAGCGGCCTCTTGCCCACGGTGTTGCAACGCGTGCAAGCCGAGTGCCGTTAGTGCAGCGGAATCGGGATGGCCGAATATGCCAAACACGCCGCATTCTTCACGCAAGGTATCGCCGTCAAGATCAAAGTCGGTTGTCATTGCTGGGTGGTGCTCTGTCCGAAAGTGGGTTCCGTTTTCGCCGCGTTGCCAGTGGTGCCTTGGATCAGATTGTCGAGGCCTTTGGCTTGGCCGGGTGTCACTGCAGTGCCTTGATCAGCAGGGGGTGCGGGCGTGGTGGTGACAGGTCCTTGCGGGTTTCCAATTTGGGCGCTTTTGGACAGCGTGGCGGCAATATCGGGTGGCACAAAGCGCAGCAACATATCACCCACGCTGCTGATTACAGGAAGGGTTTGTGCTTTGCGCACCCAGTCTTCTTGCCTGTCGCTGGGGGTGAGCCAGCCGTAAAACAAATAGGCTATGGCCACAAACACCAATCCACGCGCCATGCCATAAATAAAGCCCAGCGAGCGATCGAAAGCGCCGACGCGGCTATCCACCACACGATCTGAAATCTTAACACCGATGACAGACACCACAATCATCACAATGATGAATGCCATGGCCCCAACGGCAATAGCGGCGATGATTGGTTTGCCGGCATATGGCATGAAAAGATCAAGTAGTTTTTGTTGCTTGATGGCGAAATAGGCCGCAACCGCGCCAGCGCCCCACGCCACCAGCGACAGCACCTCGCGGGTGAAGCCGCGGGCCAAAGCCAGCACACCTGAAAACAACATGATGCCAAAGAGAACAAAATCGAGAATTTGAAAGGACATGAGCGGATTCCGGTTCGCGTATAGCCTTCTATATAAAACTCTTGGGCAAGGTTCTAGGTTATTCTTTCACACTGCTCATGCAATGCGTCGCAGGCCTTTGGAGCGGCTGGCCACCCAAGCCACCAAATCAGCCACCGTGGCCAATTGTTTGGTGGCGATTGTGCCTTTTAAGGCCTTCTCGCCCTGATCGGCGATCACAGCATCCGTCAACCCCAGTTTTTGGGCCTCCTTCAGGCGCGCCTCAGTTTGGCCCACGGCCCGCACCGCCCCTGACAGCGCAATTTCACCAAACAGCACCGTACCGTGGGGAATCACTGTGTCAGACAGGGACGACAGCAATGCCGCCGCCACCGCCAGATCAACGGCAGTTTCTTTCAAGCGCAGGCCACCTGCCACATTCAAATAGACATCGTGGTTAGACAAGGAAACACCGGCGCGGGCATCCAGCACTGCCAAAATCATGTTGAGACGCGTGGTATCCCAGCCCACGGCGCTGCGGCGCGGTGTGCCCAAAGGCGAGGGGGCCACCAGGGCCTGAACTTCAACCAGCAGAGGGCGCGTGCCCTCAATACCAGCAAAAACGGCCGTGCCGGGGGCTGGCGTTTCAGCCCCACCCATGAACAGGCGAGACGGGTTTGTGACTTCTTTCAAGCCACCATCCGACATTTCAAAAACGCCAATTTCATCGGTTGGACCAAAGCGGTTTTTCACGGCGCGCAATATGCGGAACTGGTGGCCACGGTCACCCTCAAAATAGAGCACGGTATCCACCAGATGTTCGATTACCTTTGGTCCGGCGATCTGGCCATCCTTGGTCACATGGCCCACCAGCAGCACGCAAGCGCCCTTGGTTTTGGCATAACGCACCAAAGCTTCAGAGCCTGCTTTGAGCTGCGAGACTGTGCCGGGGGCGGATTCAATCACCGGCGACCACAGGGTTTGCACCGAATCGATCACCACCACAGATGGCGGCGGGCCATCATTCAGTGTGGCAATGATATCTGACACATTGGTTTCGGCTGCCAGCAATACGGGGGCTTCCGCCAAGCCCAGCCTTGCAGCGCGCATGCGCACTTGGGCAATGGCTTCTTCGCCCGTCACATAGATCACGCGTTCACCCTTGCGCGCCAGCGCGGCTAAGGCTTGGAGCAGCAAGGTGGATTTGCCGATGCCGGGGTCACCACCAATCAACACCGCAGAACCGGGCACAAAGCCGCCGCCTGTGGCGCGGTCCAGCTCTGGCATTCCGGTTTCAATGCGTGGGGGGCTGGGGCTTTCACCCTTCAGTTCAAACAGCTTGGCCGTGCGGCCTTTGGGCAGAGACGCACCCTTTGCGCCCGATGCCGGAGCTTCCGCCCGTTCTTCAATTATGGTGTTCCAGCCATCGCAACTGTCGCAATGTCCCGACCATTTGTGGCTGACATTGCCGCAGGATTGGCAGACGAAATTGGAAAGTGCTTTGGCCATGGGTTGATCCATAACATAGAAC
This sequence comes from Alphaproteobacteria bacterium, assembly GCA_028868255.1. Classification (GTDB taxonomy): domain Bacteria; phylum Pseudomonadota; class Alphaproteobacteria; order Rhizobiales; family Aestuariivirgaceae; genus Aestuariivirga. The sequence continues at coordinate 5,317 of JAGWUY010000110.1, forward strand.
ATAATAAGAACACAAGAGTGGTTGCGTTGTGAGATCGTCTATTTCTCAAACACCACGCGCCCATCGCATATCGTCATTACAGGCTTCACTGTGCTCATTTGATCCGCAGGTGTTTTTTCCAAGTCGTGGTCGAGCACCGCGATGTCGGCGAAGTAGCCCAGCTTCAACATGCCTTTGCGGTTTTCTGTGAAGTCCATGATCGCACCGGCTGCGGTGAAGCCATGGATTGTGTCCATCAGGTTTTGGGCTTGGCCAAAATGTTCGGCTGTCATGGCCGCTTGGAAGCCCAGATAGGGGTCAAGGCTGGCCACGGGCCAATCGGATGAGAACGCCACCGTGGCCCCTGAATTGCGGATGGTTTGCCATGGATAAGACAGTGGTAATTTCGCTCCAAGGCGCGAGCGGATCGGTTCCTTCGGCATCCATGGCACACCATAACCCGCCACGGGTTGCAGCGAGGCAATCACGCCGAGGCCCTTGATGCGCGGAATATCGGTGGGGTGGATGATTTCAATATGCTCGATGCGGTGACGTGAATCCCGCTTGCCATTAGCCTTTTGTGCAGCCTCAAAGCCATCTAGTGTGCGGCGCACGGCACCATCGCCAATGGCGTGAACGCTGATTTGCAAATTGAGTTTGTCGATGCGGGAGGCGATTGCATTAAATTGCGTTGCGGTGAACAAGGGGGCGCCAATATTGCCGGGATGGCCGGGATAATCCTCCAGCATCAGGGCGGTGAGTGTTTCCATCACACCATCCATAAAAATCTTCACCCGGCCCGACCACAGCATATCGCCCTTAAATTGAGCGTGCATTTCTGCGGCTTCATCCACGCGCGAAATTTCAAAATAGTTTTTCTGGTGGAAGGGCATTTCCATGCGGGCGTTGAGATCGCCACTGTCCAGAATGGATTTCAGCAGTTCCAACTGATACCAATTTCCATCCATGTTGTGCATGGTGGTGATGCCCAGCGAATTGGCATAGGCAATACCCTTTTTCAGCAGCGCTTCATCATGGGCGCGTTGGGCTGCCGTGGCGGGTGGCACGGGGCCTTCGCCTGTGTTCATGCCCAACCATTCGCGCCCGCCGGTGGGGCCAAGGGCCTGCACGAGGCTAAAAGCGGCAGGCTCCTTCAATTCTCCCGTGGCCAAACCTTGTGCATCCAGTACAATCTCATTGCCTACAGGCAGTTTGCGCCCGCGCATAATGCCAGCGGCTTCCAGCGCCTTGGTGTTGGCCCAAGCGGTGTGATGGTCAAAGCAATTGACCACAAAGGGAATGTCAGAAACGATGCGGTCCAGCAGTTGGCGGGTGATCGGGCCATCCCGCCCAAGGCTTTCATGCGCGATAGCATGAGCCATCAAAACGGGCAGGTTTTTGTGCGCCTTGCGATATTGAGACACTGCATCATAAAATGACTGGAAACTATTGACAGTGTTCAATATTAATCCACCAAGTTCTGCCGCACCGCCAAACAAATGCACATGGCCTTCAATGATACCGGGGATCACGGATTTGCTTTGCGCATCCATCATGCGCGTGTGTTTGGCCTTGAAGCCCGCTACGTCATCCCTTGTCCCCACGGCAACGATTTTGTTGCCCACCACGGCTATTGCCTCAGCGAAGGGGTTCGCCTTATCCATCGTGATGACGCGGGCATTGGTGATGATCAGGTCGGCCTGTTGCATATTTGCATCCATGTTGTTTTTTCGCAGTTTGGCCTCTTGCCAAAAAACCTGCAAGAGTCCAGCTTCGCCAATGTCGTCAACAGAGCGTTTTGATGTTTCGTAGAAACATCAAAATCGCCTTGGTCTCGTTGGCGATTAATTTGACTGACTTTTGACAATTCCGTCAAAAGTCAGATTGATCTGAAAGGAGGTGATCCCATGTCGAGTGAGTTCAACAATAATGGTGCTATCGCAGTGCGGATCATTGGATCTGCGGGAACAGCTTCCCTCTGACCCAACCGTATTCGTGAGGCATTAGTTTCTCACGGTAAGGGCCACTCTTTCGGGTGGCCCTTATTTGTTTTAGAATTTACCGGCGCCGCAAATCCATCTGCCCACCATGTGGCCGTGAAAGGGCATCATGCGCCACTTGTGGCAATTGTTGTGATGGTTGCGACTGCCAAAATGATGTCGGCCTCGTGCTTCTGCGGGCGAAGCGATTGCCAGCAGCCCCAAAATGAATATCAGAACTGCCCAGGTCATCAAGATTGACTCTTTCATTTCATGCTCCAACAAAAAATATACCACATGCACCACGTATCAAAAAATTACGGCACGATGCCGATTGCTGGATGACATAACAAAAATTTAACAGTTCAGATGGCTATTGATACCAAATTTGCATGTGCTGCCGAAAGTCAAAGTGGCCGCTGTGATGCTGCACCGTAAGAGTGTTTTTT
>JAGWUY010000111.1 GCA_028868255.1 Alphaproteobacteria bacterium
AGTAGATGACGTCAACCCATGGTTGGAAGCCCGCCTGCTTGCAGACGAGAAAAAGCACATCAGCGATCTGATCGAACAGCGTGTGACGACGCGCAAGCCTGCGGCCTATCTGCTGAAGCGCACTTATATGCACGGGGTGCCGTTTTATGTTGATGAGCGCGTGATCATTCCACGCTCTTACATTGGCGAAATGTTGGTGAAAGGCCTGTTTGAAGAAAAGGCCTTAGGCTTTGATATTGACCCTGAAAATGTGACCTCGGTGCTTGATCTTTGCACCGGCTCTGGCTGTTTGGCCATTCTGGCAGCCAATGTGTTTCACAATGCATCCATCACTGCCGCCGACCTTTCAAGTGATGCTTTGGATGTTGCCCGTATCAATTTGAAAGAACACGATTTATTGGATCAAGTTTCGCTGGTTCAAGGTCACCTTTTGGACTCTGTAGAAGGCCAGAAATTTGATCTCATTATCACCAACCCACCCTATGTGGCACAGGCGGAGGTGGATGCCTTTCCGCCTGAATATGCGCACGAACCAAAGATGGCGCATCTGGGCGGCGAAGATGGCTTTGAGCTGGTGCGTGAAATCATCCGTGAAGCACCCAGACATTTGAACAAGGGCGGCGGCCTCATTTGCGAAATTGGCATTGGCCGCGAAATTCTGGAAGCGGAATTCCCCAAGCTGAACTTCTTCTGGCTCGATTCTGAAGAGTCAGAAGGTGAGGTGTTTTTTCTGACGTTTTAGACAAGAGCCGGGTCACGTATATGAAGACTCATTGTCATCCCGACTTTCGTCGAGGTGACAGAAAACGCAGAACGGCGTCAAACCAACCCTGACGCCTTTTTAAAATTCTCATAAATGGCCCGCGTGTTGCGCTCCATTTGGGGCATTAGCGGATAGCATTGATCGCGCAATTTTTCATAGCCGCCCTTGCCCAACTCCCGCTCCAACACGGCGCGGTAACTGGGCAATGACGCCCATGTCGCCACCGTCTGCGGGCTGAACTCGTGGTGGAACTGTGTGCTCAAGGCGTGAGTATCAATGGCCAGAACTTGCACGGCAGCAAGCGGCGATGCGGCCAGCACCGTGGCGCCCTGCGGCGCGCGTTTTACTTCGGCATGATGCCACTGCATCACCGTTTGTTTTTCGGGTAAGTTTGCAAAAAATGGGTGTTTGCGACCATCCTCATTCAGGGCTACATCAAACACACCAACCTCTTGCTTATCAGCCGGGGCCACCTCGCCGCCCAATGCGGTGGCCAAAAGCTGGTGCCCTAAACATACGCCGAGATAGGGCTTGGCCCGTTCCCACACCCATTCGCGAATCGCCGCTTTTTCTTCCGCCAGATAGGGAAACTGATCCTCCTGCCAGGTGTCCTGCGCCCCACCCAACACAAACATCAGATCATAATTGGCAAGGGATGGAATGGCCTGACCATCAAACACGCGCACAAGATCAGGCACAATGTTGTCTTCTGCAAAATAATCGAGAAACCGGCCAGGGTGGTCATGGTCCATATGTTGCAACACCAAAGCGCGCTTCATTTTTTTCTCACAGCAATTGCAAATTAATGGCCTGCGGGCCACGACCTCGGGCATCTTCTTCCGTGGCATATGAAATCTCCATACCATCTTCGAGATGCGGCAAGCCCGCTCGCTGCACCGCAGAGATGTGCACAAAAACATCGCGCCCGCCATTGTCTGGCGTTACAAACCCAAAGCCACGGTCTTTGTCGAAAAACTTTATTTTGCCGCGAAAACGCTTGTCAGGGGGAATGGCATTCATGTGTGGCAGTTAGCGCGACACGATGCCCAAAATCAACTCCTGCCGTTCACTTGCGCCAGAATGGCTGACAGCTTGGCCAACAAGGCGGTGTCGCGCTTTTCAGGTGCGGTCATAATGGCGTGATCTAACGCGTGGGTTGCCCCCGCAGCACAAGCCACACGCTCTCGCGGCATGTTGGCGGCAAGGCGCAGTACAAGCCGCTTGGCCAATTCCACATTGGCTTTCATCACCTGTACCACCTGTGAAACATCCACTGCATCATGGTGCGGGTGCCAAGCATCAAAATCCGTGACCATGGCAATATTGGCGTAACAGATTTCGGCTTCACGCGCCAATTTGGCTTCAGGCATGGCCGTCATGCCAATGAGGCTGGCGCCCCAGCTGCGATGCAGCTCGGACTCGGCCAAAGTTGAAAACTGCGGCCCCTCCATCACGACCAATGTGCCACCACGGTGATGGGCTATTTGTTCGGCCTTCAAAGCCAGTTCAGCCACATCCAACAAATGCGGCGAAACCGGATGGCCAAAGGGCACATGCGCCACGCAGCCCGTGCCGAAGAATGATGATTCTCGCTTGAAGGTCTTGTCGATAAACTGATCGACCAGCACAAAAGTGCCCGGCGGCAATTCAACTTTCAGCGAACCCACCGCCGACAATGAAATAAGATCCGTCACCCCTGCCCGCTTCAAACAATCAATATTGGCGCGGTAATTGATGCTGCTTGGCGAAAACACATGGCCCCGGCCATGGCGCGGCAAAAACACCACGGGAAGACCGCCAATCTCGCCAAAGCGCAGCGCATCTGAGGCCTCGCCCCACGGACTTTCCACGCGCTCCCAACGCGCGTTTTCCATCGGCACATCATAGACCCCAGAGCCGCCAATTATGCCGAGGACGGTTTTCAAGATGAAAAAAGCGAATAGCGAGTAGTAAGTAGCGAATAGTGAAAAAGGTAATGAGACATCCCGATTCGCTACTCCCTATTCACTCAATTTCAATGCGCCACGCCGGCCCAGACCTTTTTCTTCACGAAATACATCAGGCCTGCAAGGATCGCCAAATAGATCAGCACTTCAAAGCCAGTCTGCTTGCGCTCTTCCATTTTGGGTTCGGCAGTCCAAGCAAGGAATGCTGCAACATCCTTGGCCATGTCATCCACCTTATTGGGAGCACCATCATCAAATGTCACCTGACCATCCGATAATGGAGGCGGCATGGAAATCCAATGGCCCGCCTGGAAGTATGGGTTATAATATTTGCCTTCTGGCTTTTCTTTGGCAATATCTGCAGGTGGCGTTTCATACCCCGTCAGTACGGAATACACATATTGCGGGCCGCCAATGCCGTTCCATAACTGATTGAATGTGCCGTGCCAGCCCTCGCGCGCCTTGGTGATCAAGGACAGATCAGGCGGCATGGCACCATTGGCTGCCGTCGCGGCTTCTGCATTCGGATAAGGCGAAGGAAAACGATCTGATGGCAAGCCAGCGCGCTCAAACATTTCGCCCTTGGTGTTTGGGCCATCTTGCACCTTAAACGTTGCGGCCAGAGACTTGACTTGCGCCTCAGTGAAACTCGGGCCGCCCTTGTCGGCAAGATTGCGGAACGACAGCAGTTTCATCGAATGGCAGTTAGCACAGACTTCTTTGTAAACCTTATAACCACGCTGCAACTGAGCACGGTCAAAAGTGCCGAATGGGCCTTCAAATGAAAACGAGATTCCTTTGGCAGGTGTGGGGCCTTCTTCGGCCATGGCCACCCCGCCAAACAGGGCGGTGGCAGCGATCAGGAAAGTTGCAAATTTTTTCATGTATCTCTCCTGATCTCAAGCGAGCTTGGCTTTGGCCAACACATCATCAGAGATGGATGCGGGCAGCGGCTTTGGAGTTTCCAACAGGCCGAGCAAAGGCAAGATGACAATAAAGTGGATAAAGTAATAAGCGGTGAGAATGCGGCCCCACAACACGTAAGACCCCTCTGGTGGCTTGGAACCAATGAAGCCCAATGCGATGCAAACGATCACAAACACCCAGAAGAAACCTTTGAAGATGGGGCGATAATTGCCCGAGCGAACCCGCGATGTATCAAGCCACGGAAGGGCCAAGAGAATGAGGATCGACGAGAACATGGCGATCACACCAAACAACTTGTCAGGGATGGAGCGCAGGATCGCGTAGAATGGCAGATAATACCACTCGGGCTTGATGTGCGCTGGTGTCGACAACGGGTTTGCCGGAACATAGTTCACAGCATCACCCATATAGTTCGGACCATAGAACACGAACAACGCGTAGAAAATCAGAAACACAACAATCGCGAAGCCATCTTTCATGGTATAATAAGGGTGGAATGGAACGGTGTCTTGTGGGCCCTTCACTGCAATGCCGGTGGGGTTGTTGTTGCCAGGCACATGCAGCGCCCAAATGTGAAGGATCACCAGACCAGCCAGAACGAATGGCAAGAGATAATGCAGCGAGAAGAAGCGGTTCAAGGTTGGATTATCAACCGAATAGCCGCCCCACAGCCAGGTGGTAACGAAATCCCCTACAAATGGAATGGCCGAGAACAGATTGGTAATCACCTTGGCGCCCCAGAAACTCATTTGGCCCCAAGGCAGCACGTAGCCCATAAACGCTGTGGCCATCATCACGAGGTAAATGATGACACCAATCATCCACAACACTTCGCGTGGGGCTTTGTAGGAACCAAAATACATGCCACGGAACATGTGAATGTATACGGCGATGAAGAACATCGAAGCGCCATTCATATGCATATAGCGGATGAGCCAGCCGTAATTCACATCACGCATGATCTGCTCAACCGAGTTGAATGCAAAGTCAACATGCGGCGTATAGTGCATCACCAACACAATACCCGTTATGATTTGCACCACCAGCATCACGGCAAGAATGCCGCCAAATGTCCACCAGTAGTTTAAGTTCTTTGGTGTGGGAAAATCCATGGCATGGTCTTTGACGAAAGCCACGATGGGCAAGCGCTCATGGAACCATTTTCCAACGGGAGATGTGGGTTGATATTTTGAGGATCCGCTCATGGTCATGTCCCGAAATTAGCCGACAACGATTTTTGTGTCTGAAAGATACTTATAAGGCGGCACAGCCAAGTTTTCTGGCGCGGGGCCTTTGCGAATGCGGCCAGCCGTATCATATTGTGAACCATGGCAGGGGCAAAACCAACCGCCAGTCTTGATGGAGCCTTCAAGAACCGCAAATTCTTTCAGTGAACTATTGGCATCTGGCACGCAACCCAGATGAGTGCAAACACCCATCATTACCAAAAACTGTTCCTTGCCGCCTACAACACGGTTTACATCAGTGGCCTGATCGCCGCTTTTCAAGTTTGCATTGCGCGCATCAGGGTCTTTTAAATCTGCAATCGGCACAGATTTGGCAGCTTCAATTTCTTTCTTGGTGCGGTGGCGCACGAATAACGGATTACCGCGCCATTTCAAGGTGATTTCCTGGCCTTCAGGAACCGAAGCCAGATCGACTTCTATCGTTGCCAATGCCAAAACGGCAGCATCAGGATTCATTTGACTGATGAATGGCCAAGCCACCAATGCAGCTCCTACTCCTGCTACTGCGCCAGTAGCAACCATCAGAAAATCGCGCCTATTTACATGTGCATCAACTGCTGTAGACACTTTACTAAATCCCTCGTCTTGTATCAGCTCATGGCCTCTCTTGGCCAACCCGCCCCAGAATGACGCGTTTTTGACACCGCACGGGCGCAAAGTCTAGCCATAGGTTGTCGCAGATGCACAGCTTCTGGTCACGCGTCCAAAAACCCACTAATTCAAAGCAATCATGATTGAAATTGCCCTCTATCAGCCTGATATTGCCCCAAACGCCGCCACCATAGCCAGGCTCTGTGCCTGTTTTGGCCTGAAAATGACAATTATCGAGCCTGCGGGCTTTGTGACCAGTGATTCTAACTTCCGCCGCGCCGGCATGGATTATCTAAAATCGGTGGAGCTGACATTGGCTCCGTCATGGGAAAAATTCTATGCTGAAAAGCAAGGCCAAAGGCTGGTGCTGTTGTCCACCAAAGCCCACCAATCTCATGTGAGCTTCGCTTTTCAACGCGGCGATATTTTATTGCTGGGGCGTGAAAGTGCTGGCGTGCCAGACCTTGTGCATGAATCAGTTCCAAACCGCATCCGCATTCCGATGAAACCGGGCATGCGGTCACTGAATGTGGCCATGGCCGCAGGCCTTGTGGTGGGCGAAGCTCTGCGCCAATTGGAAGGTTATTACTGAACCACGCGCACTTGGGCGAGTGAACCGGCGATTTCGCTGAACGCAGCGGCCAAGGCGGCGTCGTCCGCTGCCACATAGGCTTGCGATGGATTGGAAGCACAGTTTTGCAGCAAGGTGACGGAACTGGGCTTGGTTACTTTAAATCCAACAGTGTACACCGAAATACCTTCTGCTTTGATGTTGTTGCAGAGCTGGTCTGTCAAGTTATCGGCCATAGCTGCATCGTTACCGTTGTGCGTTGGATATGTTGGTGACAACGTATTATCACCGTCTGTCATCAAAACGAGCGACTTTGTGCCCTTCAGCGCCAACATTTGGGCCTTGTTTTTTGCTGTTGTGAAAGGAGCATTGGAATCAAGAAGGTTCCAACCCCAGACCAAGCCTGCTGGGATGTATGTTTCGTTGTTGGCAACCATACCGTCAATTTGGCTGATCAAAGTTGTTTTATCACTTGTCAGGTCTGTGACCGCACTCGGGCAACTCACATCCATAATGCCGGGGTACTTGATGCCCGGAGATGCGACGGTGACATCAAGTGGGCTGTTGCGCGAACCAACACATCCATTCCAAGTATGGGTAGGATAATAGGTGACCAAGACTGGCGTACCAGGGTTAACATCACAGACATTTTCTTGCCAAACGGCAGGCACACCGTCATTCAGATAGGGATGATCGACCAAATGGCAGTTTGTGTAAGTCGCATTTGGATAAGAGTTGTAGGATTGAGCAGTCGTTTCCGTATAGTCATCAATCACATCAACCCAGCTTGAGTGACGGTTGTTTATACCTACATTGACGTAGTTTGAAAACGGTGCAATGCCAATCTTCACATAGGCCCCCGGCGGAGTATTATCCAACACAGTATTCACCAGCAATTTTGCCGATGTTTTCAAAGCTGCCAAGCGGCCTTCGCTATTCATTGAAGCCGTGTTATCAAGCACCAAGGCCAATTCCATGGCCTGACCGCCTTTATCGACTTCAGAATAGGCGCTGATGTCAAGAGTGGGTATTCCGACGATGCCCAAAAATGAAGTCGGCATTTTTGCCTCAACCTTGACGTAGAAATTGGTCGAACCAGAGACAGTGCCGTAAGAAATGTCACTGTTGTCGAATTCAGCCGAAGCCAAGGCAGCATTGGCTTTTACATACTTGCGCACAACATTTTTGAGATCGTTTCCAGAGAGTTTTGATGTGCCGCCAGCCAAAGCTGCGGCGTCAACTTCAGCCTGTAAGGCTGTTTGCGCACTATTGGCATGCACCATATCGATTGCAGAACCTGCTGCTACCAACAGCGGAATGGCTGTTAAGGCCATCACCACCGGCATGCTGCCTTGAACATTTTTCAGAAACGACGCAATGGTCATAGTGCAACTCCAATCACCACCTCACGTTGATTGAACTACACCCCTTTTGTTAAAGTAACTTGAGAAAACGTGACTAACAGTTGCCTAACAAAACGCCTAAAAATGGTGAGGCGCGTCATCAATTGATCAAGCGCACGGACGACATCATCTGGC
>JAGWUY010000112.1 GCA_028868255.1 Alphaproteobacteria bacterium
GTGATCAGGAAACCAATGTCATCACAAAAGCGCGGCCCAAAACCAAGAAGCCAGCGATGTACAAGGTGTTGCTGCTGAATGATGACTTCACACCCATGGAATTTGTGGTTCACGTGTTAGAATTGTTTTTCAACAAGTCGGGTGAAGATGCTTATACGATCATGTTGCATGTGCATCAAAATGGCGTGGGCGTTTGTGGTGTCTATACATATGAAGTGGCTGAAACCAAGGTGACGATGGTGATGGATTATTGCAAGCAGAATGGTCACCCGCTGCAATGCACCCTGGAAAAAGAATAATTCGTCAGGCAGGGGCTGGTGATGCCCAAATTCTGTCTTATATTGGATTGAAGCTAAAGTTTTCGGCAGGGGAATGGATTGTCCATTTGCTGATCGGGTAAAGGAACATTCGCGTGCCAACATTCTCTCGCAGTCTCGAAAAAGCATTGCATCGGGCTTTAGCCCTAGCGGCCAGCCGCCGCCAGGAATTAGCCACCCTTGAGCATTTGCTACTGTCATTGACCGATGACAAAGATGCCATTGGCGTGATGAAGGCCTGCGGAGTCAATATTGACGAGTTGAAGGAAAGTCTGAACGATTACATAGACAGCGAGCTCGCCAATCTGGTGACGGATGCTGTGTCCGAAGCCAAGCCTACAGCCAGTTTCCAGCGCGTCATCCAGCGCGCCGTTATTCATGTGCAATCGTCAGGTCGTGACGAAGTGACGGGGGCCAATGTGCTTGTCGCCATTTTTGCCGAGCGCGAAAGTCATGCGGCTTTCTTTCTACAAGAGCAAGATATGACGCGCTATGATGCAGTCAACTTCATATCGCATGGCATCGCCAAGAAACCAGGCCTTTCTGAAACACGCGCGGTGCGCGGTGCTGATCAAGAAGGTGAACACTCCGGCGAAGAGCAAAACAGTGGCCCGTCTGCGGCCAAGAAAAAGGGCGAAAGCGCTTTGGAGGCCTATTGCGTTGACCTGAACAAAAAGGCCGCCGAAGGCAAAGTTGATCCGCTCATCGGCCGCGCTCAAGAGGTAGACCGCACCATCCAAATTCTGTGTCGCCGCACCAAAAACAATCCGCTGTTTGTCGGTGACCCTGGTGTTGGCAAAACCGCTATTGCTGAAGGCTTGGCCCGCAAGATCATCAAAGGTGAAGTGCCCGCCGTATTGAAGGATTGCACAATCTATGCGCTCGATATGGGCACATTGCTGGCCGGCACACGCTATCGCGGTGATTTTGAAGAGCGCCTGAAAGCGGTGATGAAAGAGATTGAGCAGAAGCCTGGCTCTATCCTGTTCATTGATGAAATTCACACGGTGATTGGCGCTGGCGCCACATCTGGCGGTTCGATGGATGCTTCTAACCTGCTCAAACCAGCTTTGGCTGGAGGGGCGCTTCGGTGCATCGGATCAACTACTTACAAGGAATATCGCCAGCATTTTGAGAAGGACAGGGCGCTGGTGCGCCGCTTCCAGAAAATTGATGTGAATGAGCCTTCAATCCCCGATGCAATTGCCATTATGAAGGGCTTGAAGCCTTATTATGAAGATTTCCACAAGGTAAAATATACCGATGAAGCCATTGAAAGCTCGGTTCAGCTTTCAGCGCGCTATATGGCGGATCGTAAACTGCCCGACAAGGCGATTGACGTGATCGACGAAACGGGTGCTTCGCAAATGCTGGTGGCGGAAGATCAGCGCAAGAAGGTGATCGACGTGGCGGATATTGAGGCCACCATCGCCACCATGGCGCGTATTCCCGCCAAAAACGTTTCGCATGATGACACCACACTGCTTAAAAATCTTGAATCCGAATTAAAGCGCATGGTGTTTGGCCAAGACAAGGCAATTGAACAACTAGCGGCGGCGATAAAGCTGGCGCGCGCTGGCCTTCGTGAGCCTGAAAAGCCGATAGGCAGTTACCTGTTCTCCGGTCCCACAGGTGTGGGTAAAACTGAAGTGGCCAAGCGCCTGTCTGAAGTGTTGGGCGTGAAGCTTACGCGCTTTGACATGAGCGAATATATGGAGCGGCACTCCGTGTCGCGACTCATTGGTGCCCCTCCGGGCTATGTTGGTTTTGATCAAGGCGGCTTGCTGACCGATGCTGTTGATCAAACGCCTTATTGCGTATTGCTTTTGGACGAAATCGAAAAGGCCCATCCGGACCTGTTCAACATCCTTTTGCAGGTCATGGATCACGGCAAGTTGACGGATAACAACGGTAAGTCGGTTGATTTCCGGAATGTGATTTTGATTATGACAACCAATGCCGGCGCACAGGATATGGCGCGGGCGGCCTTCGGCTTCACCCGCAATGTGCGTGAGGGTGATGATCAAGAAGCAATAACAAAAATGTTCTCACCCGAATTCCGCAACCGCTTGGATGCTGTGGTGGGCTTTGGCCACCTGCCAGCCGAAGTGGTGCGCAAAGTGGTTGAAAAGTTTGTTTTGCAGTTGGAAGCCCAATTGGCTGAACGCCAAGTGAATATCGAACTTTCAACCGAAGCGTCTGATTGGCTTGCCAATAAGGGTTATGACCAGCACATGGGTGCCCGGCCACTGGCTCGTGTGATCCAAGAATACATCAAGAAACCACTGGCTGAAGAATTGTTGTTCGGTAAATTGAAGGATGGCGGCACGGTGCGCATCCTAAAAAGTGATGACGGTCTCGCATTCGAATATTTAGGTCGAGATGACGAAAAGGCCTTGCCCAAACCGGTGGAGCGCAAAGCATTGCCGCGCTCGCGCGTTGCAGTGCGCCCTGCCAAGAAAGCGCCGCCCAAGAAAGGGGCAAAAGTAAAATAACAAAAGATTGCACAAAGCCTAGAAACTCTGCCTTTCCTTATGTTTATTCGAGCGCATCACGGATGCGCGCTGCGTGCGCGGCCAACACGGCATGATCCGCCATTTTGCCTGTATGCGGACGCAATGATTGGCCTTCGAACATTGGCAAGATGTGAAAGTGCAGATGAAACACAGTTTGGCCAGCAGCGCTTTCATTATACTGCCTGATCTGAAAGCCATCAGCCATAAAGGTCTTGACCGTTGCTGCCGCAACTTTTTGCACAGTTTCCATTGTGTGCGCCACCACTGCGGGTTCCGCATCCAACAGTCCGCGTGAACCGTTTTTGGGAATCACCAAACAATGGCCATCTACTTGCGGCATCACATCCATGAATGCCAATGTGTGTTCATCTTCAAAAATCTTATGGCAAGGAATCTCGCCTTTAAGAATTTTGGCAAAGATATTGTTGGGGTCATAGGTCATGGGGTGCTCATTCAAGGTTGGCTTTCCAGAAGACGTGCAGCCAGAACGGGCATTTTTTCTTCGCCCACATTGGCAAACGCAAACCGCAAAAATTGCTCCTGGCCTGGGCCAAACATATTGCCGGGCAGGCACAGCACATCGTGTTTTTGCGCCAGCCGCATTGCCACAGACTTTGAGGCTTCTTCACCAAAGGGGTGTTTGACATAGGCAAAGTAAGCCCCACTGCTCATCAGTTGATAGCGCAATCCTGATGTATTAAATGCCGTGCGCAAAGCGTCCAATCTGCCGCGCATCAGAACCTTCTTCCCTGTCTTCCACTGGTCAAGCGCAGTTAACCCAAAAAGCACCGCGCGTTGTGTGATGTGCGGTGGGCAGATGGTCATGCAATCCAAAATCTTCGCCACTTCATGCAGCATCGCAGGTCCCGCGATCATGGCCCCAAGGCGATAGCCCGCCAGCGCGTAGATTTTAGAAAAACTATAAAGCTGCACCAGTGTTTTTTGCCAGTTGGGCTTGGTAAACAGCGCATGCGGCGGAGTAATATCTTGCCGGAAGTCCTTGTAAGTTTCATCCAGCACCAGCGCGATGCCGGCTGCCTGCGCCACATCATAAAATGAATGTAACACAGAAGGGGGATAGATTGCCCCCGTAGGATTATTCGGGCTACACAATACGATGGCGCGCGTACGCGCGTCAATCAACGTTTTCGCGTCCGCGGGCGAAGGTGCGCCTTTTTCTGCGAAGGCATCCAACACGCGTATTTCAATGCCCATCATGCTGAGCCACATTTGGTGATTGAAATAAAACGGGGCAGGAATGATCACATTATCACCCGCCTTCGCAAGTGCCATAATGGCCGCCGCGAAGGCCTGGTTGCAACCTGTTGTGATGGCCACGGCATCAGCAGTGATTGTGCCGGCATAGTCGGCGGACATGTGCACCGCAAAGGCTTCTCGCAGGTGCATCATCCCAAATATATCGGTATAGCTTCCCATATCCGGCTGCTGCGCCAAACGCGCAATTTCCGCCTGCAAAATTTCCGCTGGCGGATAGCTGGGCACGGCTTGACACATATTCAACAATTCCCGCGTCGATGCTCGGTCTTTCACCCAGCTCATCGCTTCAGCAATAGGGGGAAACTCAACATTCTGCACCAGCGGTGAAACCTGAAACGACATTTAACCTCCCCTCTTGGAATGAAACGATGTTTAGGGCATTAAAGCTTTTATGACCAGTTCAACAATTGAATCTATTTTGAAGGCGCGTGGTGCGTGGCTCAAGGCCACCCATGGAGACCCGGCTGAAGCCGCAAAACACAGCGTGCTGTCAAAGCACATTGCGCAGCATTATTCGGTCTATGAAAAAGTGCGCGATCACGTGATCAAGGCCACGGAAGAATATGTCCACCGTGTGCCAATTTCAGCCCCGCATCTTTCACCAGAAGGACTTGCTATTCTGTCTGTTCTGGAAACGCATGGCATGATCATGCGCGAGCCGGGCGGCAATGCCATATGCGATACCAAGAGCAAACGATATTTGTCTGGCGGTTGGCTGGAAGAATTGGCTTGGCTTGCGGCTATGGAGGCAGGCGCAGATGAAGCCATCTATGGCCAAGTGATAGGCTGGAAGGTGAAGGAGTTCACCGGCGAAAACGAAATTGATTTGATTGTGCGCAAGGGTGAGATGCTTGGTTTCCTCTCTTGCAAGGCGTTTCGGTCTGATCTCGACATGCAAGATAGAAAACACCGCAACCGGTTAATGGACTCAGTGCATGAAGCCGATAATTTGGGCGATCATTTTGGCCGGCCAGGTGAAAAAGTGGCCGTGTTGGTGACCACCGATCTTTTCGACGAAGACCGTAACGTGGCCCGCTACAATGCGTTGATGGGCAAGGCGGCCGTGCTGGATGTGCGCATTATTGCGCTCGAGGATTTGGGGTGGGACAGGTTGGTTGCAGCCATCGCCAGCTTGTTTGAAAAGGATTGACCATGAAGCAAATCACATTTTCAAAAACAGGCGGGCCTGAGGTTTTAAGAGTGGTCGATGCTGATGTGCCAGCTCCCGCGGCGGGCGAAGTGCGTCTGCGTCACACAGCCATCGGCCTCAACTTTGTGGATACATACTATCGCTCTGGTCTCTATCCGACACCAGCACTTCCCAGCGGCTTGGGCAACGAAGCAGCCGGGGTGATTGAGGCTGTGGGCCCCGGCGTAAAAGGCTTAAAAGTGGGAGACCGTGTAGCTTATGGCTCTGGCCCGCTTGGCGCTTATGCGCAAGCACGCAATTTTCCAAGTAATCGCCTAGTCAAACTGCCCAAATCTGTTTCCGATGAAACAGCAGCGGGCATGATGCTGAAAGGCATGACAGTGCGCTATTTGCTGCGCGCCACCTACAAGGTGAAGCGGGGCGAGACGGTGGTGTTCCACGCTGCTGCTGGCGGTGTGGGTTTGATTTTTTGCCAGTGGGCCAAAGCTTTGGGTGTAAAAGTGATCGGCACGGTTGGCTCTGACGAAAAGATGGAAATCGCCAAAGCCCATGGCTGCGCATATGTCATCAACAACCGCACCGAGAATGTGGCGCAGCGTGTGCGCGAAATCACCGGGGGCAAGGGTGTGCCTGTGGTTTATGACGGTGTGGGGCAGGCCACGCTCATGGCCTCGCTTGATAGCTTGCAGCCGCGCGGGCTGCTGGTGAGTTTTGGCAATGCCTCTGGCCCAATCAAGGATTTCAATCTTGGCCTGCTTGCGGCGCGCGGTTCGCTCTACCTCACACGGCCCACGCTGGCCAGCTACATCGCCACCGAAGCCGATTTCAAGGAAACGGCTGGAGATCTATTAGAAGTGGTGAAATCCGGCAAAGTGAAAATTCCGGTTAACCAGCGTTATGATTTGGCCGACGTGGCCCAGGCACACCGCGATCTGGAATCAGGCAAGACCGTGGGAACAACGATTCTGAGGCCGTAAAAAGTAAAGGTTCGTCATCCCGGCGCAGGCCGGGGCCGGGCTTAAGACTTGGAAAACAAGCCCAGTCCCGGCCTGCGCCGGGATGACGGAACGAAAAACAAAATCTCCGAGCTTAACCGCAAGAGTCCACATTCTTGGCCGCCAGCACATTCCAATCTGGGCTGCAAGTGGTGATGGAGCAGAGAAAATTTGCCAATGTAGTGGATGGAATGGCATGGGCCAGATTGATGGAATTTCCGGCGGCATCTGAAAGCGTTGAAACCACCATACCCACCAACCGGCCATTTTTGTCAAACACTGGCCCACCTGATTCGCCGCGTTGGGTGCCCATGTGCAGCACCATGGCATCGGGGTAGCCGAATTTGCCATAAGCCACGGCGCGGCCAAAATGTTTCGATTCCAATTGCCCCACGCGTGCCGTGTCGCCACTGCCATGCGGCTTGCCCAACGTATAAACCAAATCGCCCTTGGCCAGGCAGCCGGGTGCAGCCGGAACGGCGGCGCGGCCGCTGAAACCGCGCAGTTTCACCACTGCCATATCATTGGTGGGGTTGATGCCAATCACCGTGCCGGTATAAACCCGGCCATTGGCCGCGCGGGCTGAAATCTCGTTCCCCTTGGCCACGGCCACATGCGCCGCCGTCATCACAACACCGTCTTCACTCACCACATATCCACTGCCAGAGGTGATGGCACCTTTACTTCCAAAATTTCGGTCTTGAGTGACGTTGGGATCGTTTTCCGATACTGTAAGAGTCACATATGTCGGGCCCGTGGCAGGGAGGAGGTGGGCGACGGAAGCGGCAGCCTCTTGCCCCGCAGCGCCAGCAGGTTCGGCCTGCTGATCGACAGAAATAGCCCGGCTTTCAAGATTAACTTGATCTGCTGCACAACCTGCAAGTGCCAAGGCAGCAGCACCAATCAAGACAAATCGCAAAAGTTTCACCACATCCACCCAGTCAAAGCATTGTGCAATCCATACGTGAAGAGTGCGGCGTGAACAAGGCTTCAAAAGCCAGTGGCACACAAAAAAACGGCCCGCCAAAGCGAGCCGTTCTCCGTAAAATATGCGCTTAGATTAGAAGCGGAACACTGTTACGAGGTCTGCAGACACGGAGCTCTGTGTATCCACGCTGTTCTTGATCCACTCGCCTTCGAGACCGATGGTGAGTTGCTTAACTGGATCATAGTACAAACCAGCCAAAACTGAATCTTGGCTTGTTGCAGGTGTTACGTAAGTAACGTGGCCAT
>JAGWUY010000113.1 GCA_028868255.1 Alphaproteobacteria bacterium
ACCATGACAACCACGAGCACAAGAACCCAATGATACCAGGAAAACCCACCCATTTGCTAACTCCTCAGAAAAACATCTCGCGCAAGTATTGCAGAAAGCCAAGTCCGCTGCAACCAAGCGCCCACCTGAAATGGCTATTCTGGGCTCACTTGTAAAGACTTTAATTTGAGGTTTTTTGACATCAGGCTGCGGCCTGAACCACCCGGTTGCGGCCTTCGCGTTTGGCCGCATAAAGAGCTGAATCAGCGCGCTTCAGAAGTGTGTCCATCGTATCGGAAGCATTGTCAAGCGTAGCTAAACCGATCGAGATTGTCACAGGGATGCCCGTAGCCGGCCCTGCTGTGAAGGTCTTAAAGGCTATTGCTTTGCGCAACCGTTCTGCAATCAGATGTGCCGCTGCCATGTTGGTAGACGGCAAGACCAGCACAAACTCCTCACCACCTGTGCGACAGCAAAGGTCAATAGTGCGCGTGTTCTCACGAATACGCGATGCCAATTCCTGCAAAACCTTGTCGCCGGCATCATGGCCATAAGTGTCATTGATCGGTTTAAAGAAATCCACATCCAAGGCCAAAACGGCGAGTGACTTGCCGCGATTGACGAAATGATCAATCAAGCTGGTCAAATGGGTTTCGAGATAACGGCGATTATATAGACCGGTCAGATGGTCAGTCACTGCCAACTCGATCGAGGCTTTAACGCTGTGTCGCAATTGTTCGGTGTAACGCCAACGCTTCACCTGCGTATTGACGCGGGCTAAAAGCTCTTGGCGGTCAACCGGTCGCAACAGATAATCATTCACGCCCATATCCAACGCCCGCAAAAGGCGCGTTTGATCATCGGGCTCAACCAAAATCAGAATGGGTGTCTGGCGTGTCGTTTCAAAAGATCGCAATTGTGAACAGAGCCGCAAACCATCAAAGCGCTCCTGCTCCAAACTTACGACTATCAGTTCATAGGGAAGCGCTGCTGATGCTGCAATTTCAACAGCAGTGTTTGGATCAACCACAGCAGTCACTTCATGTTGGCTAGCCAACGCAAATTTGATGCGTTCAACCGAAGTTTCGCGCGTATCAACCAACAGCACCCGGCCGTTGGCTGTCGAAATCTGTGCCTGCGGGCGCACCAAAGCATGAATGCTATCGCCTGTTTCAGCGCGGATGCGCAATTCATCTGTCAACATTTTCAAGCGCACAAGGCTTTTGATTCGGCAAAACAGCGAGATGTCGTTCACAGGCTTGGTAAGAAAATCATCAGCACCCGCATTCAGCCCACTCACCCGGTCTTCTGGCTGGTCCAGCGCCGTTACCATGACTACAGGAATATGCTGCGTGGCAGGATTGGCCTTGATGCGCTTGCACACTTCAATGCCATCTAGCCCAGGCATCATCACATCCAGCAAAATCAGGTCTGGCTTGTTGCGGGCAATGGCTTCCAGCGCATCCAGCCCATTCATAGCTGTGATGACTTCAAAATATTCAGCCGTCAGTTTCGCTTCAAGTAAGCGCACATTGGCCAGAATATCATCAACGACAAGAACGCGTGCTGTCATTGCGGGGGCTGCTTCAAAAACTTGTCGATAGTCTGCAAAAAGCCGACCACAGAAATGGGCTTGGAAATATAGGCCTCACAGCCCCCTTCCCTGATCTTTTGTTCATCGCCTTTCATGGCGAAGGCAGTGACCGCAATCACAGGAATGCGCTTTAAATCAGGATCTTCCTTCAGCCACTTAGTGACCTCAATGCCTGAAACTTCAGGCAACTGAATATCCATGAGAATCAGATCGGGCATGTGTTTTCGCGCAATTTCAAGTGCTGAAAGCCCGTCTCGGGTTTGCACCACGTTATAGCCATGCGCCTCCAAAAGGTCATTGAACAGCTTCATGTTCAACTCATTGTCCTCAACAACCAGAACTGTCTTTTGCATTGATGACCCCACATTGGGGGTGACTTCGCTGCGTTCATGGCCACCATGTCCAAATTCCACTGCGAGCACCCTCTCCCCAAAACGCAAGTCTCTTTGTCCACGCTTATGGACGGTGGAAACCTACAAGACCGTCTTTTGCCACCAACACAGTAACCAACTCCTTAAACACTTGTTATTGTCACAAGAGTCTGGTTAACGAAAACATCTCATGGCCCTGAAAAACCCACCCAAATCCGCCCTTGATCATGGCGCTATCGCACTGCAATTACTTGGTTTTATTGCTGCTGATGAAGATCGGCTCGCCCGTTTTACGGCGTTGAGCGGTTTGGGCCCTGGTGAGATGAAAGATGGCCTGCAAAACCCGGTTTTTCTGGGTTTCATGTTGGACTATGCCTTGCAGGATGAAGCCCTGATTCTCGCCTTTGCGGAATCTGCCGTAATTTCGCCCCAAGCGGTGGCAAATGCGCGCCGCAATTTTCCAGGAGCAACTGATGATTTCTGAGCCCACCCAAAAGCAATTGGCCAGCTTGGTGGTGCCGCCAGACAAGCCACTCATCATATGTGATGTCGATGAAGTGATCGTGCACTTCATTCAGGATTTTGAAAATTTTATCGCCCCTCAAGGCTTTCACATGGAGCCAGGCGACCCATCCAAACCCTATATCGTGCGCGAAATTAAATCAGGCAAACAAATTAACACCCCAAAAATCATCGAGCTGATTGACACTTTTTTCGCCACCCGAACCCGCGACATGAAACCCATAAAAGGTGCCGTCGAAGGCCTTCAACGCTTCACCCGCCATGCCAATATCGTCATGCTGACCAATCTCCCCCATTTTGCAGGCGATGACCGCCGTGCCAATCTGGCAGCCCTTGGCTTGGATTTTCCGGTGATCACCAACTCCGGCCCCAAGGGTCCGGCCCTCAGCAACATTGCGAAGCGCGTGGCAGGCCCTGTGGTGTTCATTGATGACAGCCAAAGTTTTATCCAATCGGCCTATGATCACGCGCCACATATCCATCTGGTGCATTTTCTCCACGACGAGCGCTACTCGAAATTTGTGCCGGAGCTGGATTATGTTTCGCTGCGCAGCAACAATTGGCAAGATGTCAGCAGCCATGTGCTGGAGTTGTTGAACGCCTAGCACTTTTGCGGTTCTGGCCTTATTCTGGCCAAATGGACGTTCCTTCCCCTCCAGGCTTTTGCCGTGATTGCTTGACTGCCTGTGCGGCAGAGGCAAAGCGTTGCCCATCCTGCGGCAGCCCGCGCATGGTAAAACACCCGGAACTGCAACACTTGGCCATCGCCCATATTGATTGCGATGCATTTTACGCCGCCATCGAGAAACGCGACAACCCTGAACTTGCAGACAAACCGGTGATCGTGGGTGGCCAACAGCGCGGCGTGGTGTCTACCGCGTGTTACATCGCGCGCATCCACGGCGTAAAATCCGCCATGCCCATGTTCCAAGCCTTGAAGTTGTGCCCCCAAGCCGTGGTCGTAAAACCCAACATGGCCAAATATGCTGCGGCGGGCAAAACCGTGCGCGAGCTGATGTTTGAATTTACCCCACTGGTGCAGCCCGTTTCAATTGATGAAGCTTTTCTCGATCTCAGCGGCACTGAAAAACTCCATGGCGCTTATCCTGCCTTGTCGCTGGCGCGTTTGATCAAACGCATTGAAAAGGAAGTGGGCATCACTGCATCGGTCGGGCTATCGCATAACAAGTTTCTGGCTAAGCTTGCCTCTGACTTGGAAAAACCCAAAGGGTTTTCCGTGGTGGGCAAAGCTGAAACCCTGTCTTTCCTTGGGGCAAAACCGGTCGGTGCCATTTGGGGGGTCGGCAAGGCTACTCAAGCGCAATTGGCCAAGGGTGGCGTGACCATGATCAACCAACTGCAGAACATGGAAAAGATCGATCTCATGCGCCGCTTCGGCAATATGGGGGCCAGACTGTATCATTTGGCACACGGCGAAGATTTTCGTGATGTTTTAACTGAAACTGAAACCAAAAGCGTGAGTTCAGAAACCACCTTCAATGAAGACATCAAAGACTATGCGATGCTTGAATCCATCTTGTGGAATCAGGCCCAGCGCGTATCACGGCGCGCCAAAGCCTCGGGCCTTGCCGGGCACACGGTGAATCTGAAGCTCAAAACCAAAGACTTTCAAACCCTCACGCGTGCTGTCTCGATGGAAGATGCCACCAACATGGCGCACCGCATTTTTGAATCCGCCAACCCCTTGCTGAAAAAGGAAACGGGCAAGCGCGCCTTTCGCCTGCTGGGCGTTGGCATATCACACTTGATAGAACAGCCCGAGGCCGCAGACGAACACTCACTGGATAGCCATATCGTAGCTAAATCAAAAGCCGAAACAGCGATGGATGCAATCCGCAAGAAATTTGGCAACAAGGCAGTTGATCGCGGCCTCGGCCTTTCTGAGAAAAAAACCT
Organism: Alphaproteobacteria bacterium; assembly: GCA_028868255.1. Classification (GTDB taxonomy): domain Bacteria; phylum Pseudomonadota; class Alphaproteobacteria; order Rhizobiales; family Aestuariivirgaceae; genus Aestuariivirga. The sequence continues at coordinate 4,383 of JAGWUY010000113.1, forward strand.
AAAACGCGTAAACGCCATCGCCCTTTTGCCGCGCCATAATCATGGGCGTCATACGGGCATGAAAATCATAAGCAAATGGTTTGAAGCGGTTCACCAAAGTGCCGCGCATATCGGGCCATTTGTCCGCTTGCGCATCCATGCAGACTGAAAATACAATTTTGTCGTTGCCCTGTGCAGGCAAATGCATGGAAATGCCGAACTTAGGAATATCATAGCGATCCGCTGCCGCATGAATGCTTTGCAATGCTTCATCCACTGCTGCCCATTCGTTCCAATCCACAATGCGGCCATCGCGCAAATCAGTCATTACCGGATCACCGAGTGGGGTAAAATTCTTCATATACTCATTCATGTAGTTTGGGTCATAGGTGGCAACCCAAATCACCTGTTCCGGCATGCCGTCAGTGAACTGCAAATTCCAATAGGAAAGGTGCTTGACGCCCGAGACGCGCACGGTTTCATCGAGATAAGCAGTCGCTTCTTCAAAAGTCGTAAAAGGTTTGCGTTCAGCAGTGGCGAGCACATTCACCATTATCAACAATCCCAAAGTGATGACTATGGACTAAAGATAGTTCATTAATCAAGCATTAAGAAGTTCCGCATTTCCGCCGGAAGCTGTTGAATCTGTTGAACAAACGCGCTCAACCGAGAAGCGAGTAAGGCTGTGCGGCCCCCCCGCCTTTGGCCCAGTACCGGAAAGGCCTTCTCCTCCAAAGGGTTGCGCACCAACCACGGCACCAATTTGGTTCCGATTCACATAGAGATTGCCCACTCTCGCTTTGGCCCGAACGGCCTGCGCTACACTTTCAAGGCGACTGTGCAGGCCTAGAGTCAGGCCAAAACCTTTGGCGTTGATTTGGTTCAATACATCGTCAAGCGAATCACCCTTGAAGCGAACCACGTGCAAAACGGGACCAAACACTTCTCGTTCCAGTGCTGAAAGAGAAGCAACTTCATAGGCGGCTGGGGAAACAAACGTACCCTTTTTTGCTATTTCTGGCAGCGACATTTCAAAAATCACTTTGGCCTCACGCGCCATACGGGCTTTATGATTTATCAATGTGGTTTGCGCTTCGGCATCAATTACAGGCCCCACGTCGGTCGAATAGTCAGAGGGATCACCGATGCGCAATTCCGCCATGGCACCTTTCAACATTTCAATTACACGGTCAGCCACATCTTCTTGCACAAACATGATGCGCGCCGCAGAACAGCGTTGGCCAGCACTGTCAAAAGCAGAGGCTACAACGTCACGCACCGCCTGTTCTGGCAGAGCCGAAGAATCCATGATCATGGCGTTCAAGCCACCTGTCTCAGCAATAAAACACGGCAATGCCCCATCGCGTTGCGCCAGAGCGCGGTTGATGATCCGCGCCGTTTCAGTCGAACCTGTGAACGCAACCCCCGCCAGATCCTTATGCGCCAGCAAAATTTTGCCCAGCCGCGCGCCATCCCCTGGCAGATAATGCAACACCCCAGCAGGCACCCCGGCCTGATATAAAAGCTTCACAGCCTCATAAGCGACCAATGGAGTTTGTTCGGCAGGTTTCGCCACCACAGCGTTGCCAGCAGCAAGCGCTGCCCCAATTTGCCCAGAGAAAATAGCCAAAGGGAAGTTCCATGGCGAGATGCAGACAAACACACCTTTGCCATGCAGGGAAATTTCATTCACCTCACCTGTTGGGCCTGGCAGCCGCTTGGACGCACCAAATTCATCACGCGCCAACCCCGCATAAAAGCGCAAGAAATCAACCGCCTCGCGCAAATCACTGAGCGCATTGTCAAGGCTCTTGCCCGCCTCTCGCACCAGCAGTGAAATAAGCAAAGCAGTGTTGCTTTCGTAAAGGTCAGCCGCTTTTTCCAAAATCACAGCCCGCGCTGGCCCGCCCAATTGGTCCCAAGGCACTTGTGCAGCGGCGGCGCTGACCATAGCTTTTTCAACCGCAGCATCACTGGCCTCTCGCACTTCGCCCACTTTCAGGCTGGCGTCGTAAGGCGCATGGATCACCCGCAAGGGCCCATCGCTGCGCCCTTCGCCCACCACAATAGCCTGCGCCACTCTGGGTTTGGCGCTGGCCTTGGCCATAGAAGCCAGCAAAGCCTGACGATCACTGCTGCGCCAAAGAGGCACACCAGCAGAGTTCACACGGCCATCAAACAATTGAGGCGGCTTGCGAATGCCGGGGTGAGAAACCTCGGTGAGCGCCAAAGCTTGATCCACCGGGTTGGCCACAATCTCAGCCATTGGCGCTGCATCATCCGCCAACCGGTTCACAAATGAAGTATTGGCTCCATTTTCCAAGAGGCGGCGTACCAAATAGGCCAACAAATCCTTGTGGCTGCCCACAGGCGCATAAATGCGGCACGGCTGCTGGCCGATCACCTGATCATAAAGCGCCTGCCCCATGCCATGCAGCCGCTGAAATTCAAAGCGCATGTCATTACCGGCCATAACCGACACAGCAGCGACGGTTTGGGCATTATGCGTGGCAAATTGCGGGTAAAACACATCGCGGCGCGAGAGCATGAAGCGTGCGCAAGCCAGATAACTCACATCAGTGCAAACCTTGCGCGTGAACACTGAAAAATCCTGCAAGCCCGCTTCTTGCGCACGCTTGATTTCGGTGTCCCAATAAGCCCCCTTCACCAAACGCACCGGCAAAATGCGCCCCGTGGCCTGCCCCAATTTGGCCAGCCATTCCAAGGCGGGCAAGGCGCGTTTACCATAGGCCTGAACGGCAAGACCAAGCCCATTCCACCCCGCAAGCCGCACGTCCTTCGCCATGCGCTCAAACAGCTCCAGCGAAATGTCCAGCCGTGCCACTTCTTCAGCGTCCAACGTCAAGCCCACATTCTGCGCCTTGGCTTGCAGGGCCAGCTTCATCATGACATTGAACAAATAATCCAATGATGCGTCATGGTGCTTTTCTTCATAGCGCGGATAAAGTGCTGACAGCTTCACCGAGAGTGAGGGGTTAGACAGAACATTAGCCCCGCCCACCAAT
>JAGWUY010000114.1 GCA_028868255.1 Alphaproteobacteria bacterium
AGCATAACTGTTGAGTTCAGAGCGATGCAAAAATTGGCCAGATAGAATTTGCTGCAACACTTGGGCGTGCACTGAAACACCCGGAATAGATTCACCGAGGCTTGAGGTTTTGGTGTCTTGCAAACTGATGGCCGAAGTTCCGACCAGAACGATGTGCCCTTCCACCAATGGGCGCAGAGCTTCACGCTCGTTGCCAGAGATTAAGCGCGCAGCAGAAATGTAGAGTTCTGGCTTGTTTCTAGTGTAATAAATCGGAAACTGACCGTCATCCGCAACGGGGATTTCAACGTCTCCCACGCGGATCGATTCAATTACGTTTTCAGTGGTGGGGGAGGCATTGACGACAAATGTTTCAACTCCTTGAGCGATGCGCAGGGCCTCCAATGCGAGACTCGGAGAAAATGTTTTCCCATCACTTACCAGCAGTGGAATGCGGCGCAAAACGCCTTGTTCTGACCGCAGATCAATATTGATATTGCCCAAGCCCGCTGCAGCTTGGTTGAGAATGTCGAGATTGTTTGTGGCCTTGCGGAGTTGAGGCACCGCATCCAAAGCTGCAAGACCTGTGAGCGCAAAACCTGCTTTTGGTTGGGGCGCAGGCTCTGACGCATCTTTGCCACCCGCGAAAGCCAATACAACGCGCTTGCCCACAATGGCGGTAGCAAAAATATTGTCATTGTTGGGCAGAGAGTCGCGCGGAAAATCTGCCGGTAATTTTGACCTCACCTCAGGATCATTCAATATTAAGGCAGGAGACATTCGGTCCGGCTCCGAAAATATGATGTCGAATGCGATTGAAGCAGCCCCCAGCTGGTTTAACTCATCGATCAATTTGGCCATGAGTGTTCTAGGCCACGGCCATTGCCCGAAGGTTTTGAGCGATGCTTCATCAATGTCGATGATGCGAACAGGTTTGGGGTTTTTTTCTATGCGAGGAAAGAAGCGCTGTAATGTGTCAAAGCCCGCACCGCGAACTGTTGCAAGCGTTGGTGGATCAATGATACGAAGCATAAGGATGCCCGCAGTGATGATTAGATTTATCGCCAACAATGCCCAAAAGCCGCGACGCTTCAAAAGCTTCACAGTCCTTAATCCCTCCGTCATTTTTGAGCAGTTTGACTGGCTCTTAATTTGCAAGGTGCATTGTGGCTCACGGCCCCGTGGCGGGTGGGCCGTTCGGGCCTGGATAGGGGTTATTGCCGGGCGCAACGGGATCCGAATTGGTCGTTGAGCGTGAGGAACCAGGCTCATCTGCCAATTCGGAAAGTGCCGCACTGCAAGCTTGGGTATTCAGTTGAAATGCCTTTTTGAGGGCTGATTGGTTCACGATGAAAGGCAGATGGTTTACTATTCGACGGGCCAAATCAGCCCTTCTAAACTGTCTTGCAACGGCACCTTCAGTTGTACCCAGTTCGCACCCTTGACTGATGTCAATGTAGGTTTTGGAACGCAGTTTGTCAGACAAGCGCACCTTGCCTTTTAGAACCGCAACACCCGTTGAGCTGCTCACCCAGAAATCAAAGCCCGTGCCGCGAATTCCGATTGTCGCATTCGCGGTTTGAATGTCGTAAGCGCCTTTGGCGCTCTTGCCTGTAATGAAGCGAAAGGTGCCGCGCAGGGCCTTGATGGATAAGTCTTGCGCTGTATTACTGTTGCCGCGCAATAAAAATTTGGTGATGACCAAAGTTGAGCTTGGGCCGACCACCAGCTTCGTGCCATCATCAAACAGGATCTGTGCGTTGCCGGTGGTTACTGTTATTTTGTCATTTTCAAAAACGGGAGAGCCGGCATGCAGCTCATGTTTGCCACTGGGGCCAGTTGAGGTGGGCGCCCCCACGACAGCGACAACTTTTCCGATTGAATCTGCCCAAGCTACGCTACACATCATCAATGTGGCCAGTGCTGCACTTGCCAAAAAATGAATACCCATCACTCAAACTCCCGTTTCTGAGAGCCCCCATCTGAAACTCTAGCTTTGTGTTTGCTGCTTGGCAAGCCGTGCTATCGTCGTTACAACTTGCAGACAATGCAGATTGTTGACACATCAGTGTTGGGTTCATTGCTTCTCGTCGCGGGATTGCAAGTGAAGCACTTTGTTTGTGATGGCCCGCTGCAAACCAAAACCATGGTGGATCAAAAATCCATTTATGGCGCATGGCAGGGCATTTTGCATTCCGGTCTGCACGGCATTGGAACGGGCGTTGTTTTTATTGGTGCTGGGCAGTCAATTTCATGGGTTTTCGGCATGGCGCTGCTGGATTTTGTGATTCACTATCACGTTGATTTCAGCAAGGAAAATATTGTGAAGTATTTTCGATGGGGGACGAGTGATGCAAAATTCTGGTGGGCATTGAGTGCTGACCAGATGATCCACCAACTTACTTATCTCCTGCTTGCAGCATTGGTGCTCAGGGCCTGACAGGCTGATCTTCCAACACTTTTCGCGAATTTGAGCGGCGCATTTTTTGTGCCAGATCACGACCCAAGACCTGATAGAGGATGCCGCTGAGCTGGCGATCACGCGCCACAACTTTTGCCAATCTCACTTTAGAAAAAACCAAAATGCGCGAAGGTTCCTCAACCGTTACTTTGGCGTTAGCAGGGTTGCCCGTAAGGTAAGCGATTTCACCCACAAAAGAGCCGCTCTCCAAATAGGTAATAAATGATCCATCCACCTCAACATTGGCGCGACCTTTGAACAAGAAGTACAGGGAATCGACTGGCATGTCTTGTCTGGTCAGAATGTCACCTTGCTGGCAATTTCGCCATTCCGCGGCGCGCAATAATTTGGCGATTTGCGAATCGTCCAAGCCTTCAAATGCCTGCCGCAGGGCCGGGGCCTCATCGGGAGGAAGGCGCGCATTGATCCGGTCACGCAGCAGCCAGATCAGTTCATAAAGATTGATCAAAATAAAAATCGTATCCCAGATCAAGCCAGGATAGCCGTTACCTGAAAGATTGAAATAAAGGATTTCTAAAAATAGGCCGATAACCGCGGCGACGCGTAACCAAAACATGTTGGTCAGGAAATAAGAGACCGCAATTACCACATAGGCCAAGTGGGCTGGTACGTAGACGGGGTTGAGAATTTGTTCCATCGGTCACTCGAATTCGTGGGAATTGTAAGATCATAGCATGTGAAGTGCTTGTCAAGCAGGTGCGCATTCGCCTATCAGGGGCAGATTGTGCGGGCGTGGCGTAATGGTAGCCGCAACGGACTTAAAATCCGTTGGGAGTAATCCCGTGCCGGTTCGAGTCCGGCCGCCCGCACCATTTTGTTTCAGGAAGTAGTATCAAAACTGAAAGAGTCTGCCATGCCTGACCACAATCACGCCCTTGATGCTGCATTGGCTGCTGCCAATGCCCATTTTGAAAGCAAACGCCCCAAGACCAAGGCTTTGCATGAGCGGGCCAAGCAGGTGATGCCTGGTGGCAATACGCGCACTGTCTTGTTTTCTTCACCTTTTCCTATCCGAATTGAAAAGGCTGAGGGCTTTTGGCTGCATGATGTTGACGGGCATTCTTATATCGATTTTGTGGGGGAATATTCAGCGGGGCTTTATGGCCATTCGCACCCGCGCATTGCCGCGGCAGTGGCAAAGGCTGTTTCCGGCGGCATCAATATGGGGGCGCATCATGTGGGTGAAGTTGACTTTGCAGAAACTGTGACCAAACGCTTTGGGTTGGACATGGTGCGGTTCACCAATTCCGGCACTGAGGCCAATATGATGGCACTCGGGGCAGCGCGATGTTTCACCAAGCGCAGCAAGATCATGGCCATGATGGGCGGTTATCATGGCGGCACGCTGTATTTTGGGGGTGGTGTTTCGCCCGTAAATGCGCCCTTTGATTTTGTTTTGGGTCGCTACAACGATATCGGAACAACCCGCGCACTGATCCAAACCCATTGTGGTGATTTGGCGGCTGTGATTGTTGAGCCGATTTTGGGCAGTGGCGGGTGCATTCCAGCCACCATCGCATTTTTGGCCATGTTGAGGGAAGTATGCTCGCAGCTTGGCATCGTGTTGATTTTTGATGAGGTGATGACGTCTCGCCTCCACCCCAATGGCTATTCCGCGCGGATTGGCATTCAGCCGAACATGAAAACACTGGGCAAATATATTGGCGGCGGCATGAGCTTTGGGGCATTCGGTGGTGAGACGAAGATCATGCAGCAGTTTGATCCTGCACGCCCCGGTTTTTTGCCCCATGCCGGGACATTCAACAACAACACGCTGACCATGACGGCGGGGCAGGTGGGGCTGAATGAGATTTACACGCCCGCTGTGTGTGATGCCCATAATGCATTTGGCGAGGCGCTTAAAATGCGGCTGAATGATCTGTTCATGCGATATCAGGCCAAGTTGCAAGTGACGGGGGTTGGAACGCTTTTGAACATTCATCCCGTGTTGGGAGACGTGGCGCGGCCTGAAGATTTGGCGGCGGCGGATCTACGTGTGCGGCGGCTTTTGTTTTTGCATCTGCTGGATGCGGGGATTTATGTGGCGGAGCGAGGTTTCATGCCCTTGTCACTGATGATCACACAGCCTGAGGCCAATCGGTTGGTTGTTGCGGTTGAAGAATTTCTGGTCAAATATGGTCGCGTGCTGACCTAAAAGTGCTTGGCCACGGCCGCAGCCAGATTGCCTGACTTTTTGATTTCAATATTGGCGAGGCCAAGCCAGCCCGCCATGCGTTTGAGTTCCGCAGCCATAGCCTCAGCCGTTTCTTCAGGGTCAACCATGTCTTCGTGGTACAAAGCATTTGCGCGCAATATGCCTGCTTCACGATCCGCCTTCAGGCAAACTCTGCCACACAGGTCTTCACCATTCAGGAATGGCAAGACATAGTAGCCAAATTTCCGTTTCTCTGCAGGGGTATAAATCTCAATCCTATAGTGGAAGTTGAAGATGCGTTCGGTGCGGTCGCGCTCCCAACACAGGGGATCGAACGGGGAAAGCAGGGCGGTGCCGCCTGCTTTGCGCGGCAGCTTGGTCGCCGCGTGAATGTAATATGGCTTTGACCAACCATCGACATTAATGGGGAGTAACTCTCCATTTTCCACGCACTCGGCAATGGCGGTTTTGGTTTCGGCGATGGGCAGGCGGAAATAGTCGCGCAAGTCAAACTCAGTGGCGATGCCCAGCGCTTGGGCTGAGCGGATGATTAAGTGTTGGAATGTTTCTGGCTCATTTGGGGTAGGGAGGTTGAGGACTTCAGCAGGGATCACCCGTTCCGGCACATCATAGATACGTTCAAACTTGTCGCGCCGCGCTGTGGTGACAAGGCCATGGTCGAACAACGTTTCCATCGTCATCTTGCCTTTGCTCCAGCCCCACCAGCCGCCCTCACCCTTGCCGGAACCTGGAATCGCGCTGGCACCCAAGGGGCCAGTTTTGCGAATGTGCTCCAATGTTTTTTTGAGAAACGCTTTTTCGTCTTTTGCGAAACGGTCCATGGATTTGTAAATGCCATTGCCAGCGCGAGCGCGGTTCATGCGCCAGCGCATCAAGGGATGAAGGTCCAAAGGCACCAAGCTTGCCTCATGGCTCCAACATTCAAAGACTTGGCGGTTGCTGGCTTCGAGCGTGCGCTTGTCCAATGCTGCACGGTCGTAATCGCCCAGCCGCGAAAACAGCGGCAAATAATGTGATCGCACCAGAACATTTACACTGTCGATCTGCAACAAGTGCAGGTCGCGCAAGGCGGCGGCCATCTGGCCCCAGGTCACGCGTTTGTCCCGCGACTGGTTTTGAAAACCCTGCGCGTGCAGGGCAATGCGCCGTGCTTCACACGGGGTGATGGATGACTTCATCAGGCGGCTTTATCGCCCGCCCATGCCGCTTCAGCAGGTTTTGCTGCCGAATTGGCCAACGTCTTGTTGTGCGCATAAAGCGTGGAGCAATAGGGGCAGATGATTTCGCTGCCTTGGCCCATGTCTAAAAACACATGGGGATGATCATAGGGTGGCAATGCGCCAATGCACATAAATTCATGCGCACCCACTTCAATGCGGGGCAAGCCCATGGAGTTTTGGAAATACGGAGTGGAAGTGTCGTGCGCCATGATTATTCCTTGGTCTTGTCTTAACTCCAGCGAATAGCATAAAAGTCCACAAATGCAAAAATTCAATTCAGATGGTGTGGAGATCGCTTTCGAGGTGTGGGGCGAGGGGCCACCGGTGCTTTTGATTCACGGCTTTGCCTCTAACATGCAGGTTAACTGGGTGGCGACCGGCTGGGTGAAAACCCTGGTGGGTGCAGGGCACAAAGTGATCGCGATTGATAATCGTGGCCATGGCGAAAGCCAGAAGCTTTATGATCCCAACCAATATTCTGCGCCCGTGATGGCCGATGATGCAGCACGGCTGTTGCGCCATCTTGGCATTCCACAGGCTGATGTGATGGGCTATTCCATGGGTGCGCGCATTACGGCATTTTTGGTGATGCAGCACCCGCAGCTGGTGTGCCGCGCCGTGTTTGCGGGATTGGCCTCACGCATGATCAGCGGTGTGGGTGGATCAGACGAAATTGCTGCCGCGATGGAAGCGCCAAGCCGCGCCGAGGTAACGAACCGAATGGCACTGGGTTTTCGTGTGTTTGCAGAACAAACTCAATCAGACCTCAAGGCTTTGGCTGCTTGCATCCGTTCCAGCCGGGTGAAAATCAAGGCCGAGGCTTTGGCGGCGATCACGGCCCCCGTGTTGGTGGTTGCGGGCGAGTTGGATGATGTTGCCGGCGATGTGGCGGGCCTCACCAGCATTATTCCGGGTTCAAAAGGCGTGGTTTTGCCCAAGCGCAACCACATGAATGCGGTGGGTGATTCTGGCTATAAGGCTGCTGTGGTTGAGTTTCTTAACGCTGGTGGTGTTGCAGTTTCACCTGCCTCGCCCTAAATGCTGGGAAATGAGCTATGATAGCGTAGGCGGAGAAAACAATGGCACGCGATCAAATAAAAGCAGCAATCAAGATTGACCCGGTTTGGGATCGTATTCGGCACGAAGCTGAAGAGATTGCACGCCAAGACCCGGCCTTAGGTGGGTTTGTTTATTCTGCTGTTCTTGAACATGAAACTTTTGAGGACGCATTGGCCAATCGCTTGGCGCAGCGCTTGGGCAATGCCGATTTGGGCGCTGATTCCGTGATCAAGGCATTTCAGGATGCCTTGCTGGCTGAGCCAGAAATTGGCTTTGCGGCACGCGCCGACATGATTGCCACATTTGACCGTGACCCGCCTGTCACCGATATATTGACCCGCTGCTCTATTTCAAAGGCT
>JAGWUY010000115.1 GCA_028868255.1 Alphaproteobacteria bacterium
CTTAAAAACGTGATCGTTGTTGACTGGCCGGAAAAGGCTTTTCATCAATCACAAACAATGACTAAGGCATTGTATTATGTACAAACTGCAGTGTTTGCGGATCTGGTGTTTTTTTTAGATGCAGATGAATTTCTTGGTGTCAATGATAGTTCCGATCTGAAAAAAGCATTTGCTGATATTCCTATCGGGACATGCGCTTTGCTGCCTTGGAAGAATTTTATTCCAAACCCAGCGCTTGGTGAAGATGGTATCTTTGATCCTTTGCGATCGATGAATTTATTCAGGAAAAATGAAAAAAAACAAATTTACAAGGCAGTAGTCAGACTTGGAGGGCAGGTAGATTCAACACTAAAGGTAAGTCAGGGGAATCATATGGTTTCCCGCCGCTTTGGTCGAAAATTGCCCGCTAAAATTGTCCATCAAGTTCCACTTTTTCACTTCCCTCTAAGATCAATTGATCAAATGCTAGTAAAGGGTGTGTTGGGGTGGAAAGCAAATTTGCTACGGGCGAAATATTTGCCATATCGAAAAGAAGCGTTACACTGGAAAAAAATCTTTGAAATTTATACTTCTGGTTCGAAGCCAAGTGACGAGAGTTTGATTTCGGCGGCTCTCTCATATGGAGAGACTGGCGAGAGAGGAAACTTGCCTTATGAAGTGAGTAAATTTGAACATGGAATTTCATACCGTCGTGCGTATTCAGACGGGAAGTTTGGATCAGCAGAGAAATTGCTTTGTGACGCTACGTCTGAACAGGAAAAAATTAAAAGAGCGAAGTTTGTTGCGCCATCACGCCCTTTTCGTTACGGAGGGAAGTCTAATATTCCGCACTCATTTGATAGTGCTTGGCATTGGGACAATGTCTACATTGATGTAGCTCCCATCAGGTTTATGATTGAAAGTTTACAGCCTCAGTCGATCTTGGACTTGGGTTGTGGCAATGGAGTATATCCGTTGCTTTATCGGCATTTGGGTGTTTCAGACTTCTTAGGCGTAGATGGGTTTGAACTCGAAGCAACAGTGTTGGACAATGTCCATTACAAGAAAGTTGATCTACACGAACCATTTAGTGCCGGTCGGCAGTTTGATCTTGTTGTTTGTCTTGAGGTTGTAGAACATCTCAAGCCTGCTGCTACAGGAACGATTTTTAAGACAATAGCAGATCATGTTACATCTAATGGTAATATCCTTTTTTCTATGGCTGAACCTGGCCAACCGGGCAATGGTCACGTAAATTGTCGCGATATTGCTGAGGTTCTTGCCGCTTGGAAAAAGCTGGGATGGGAGCCGGATGTGCCGCGATCCTTGGGTTTGCGGGCTATTTCATCTTTGCAATGGTTCCGTCGTAACTTGTTGCTGCTTAGAAAATCTGGTGACCAGAAGCGATTGTTGAATGCGGAATGCTTGGAAGATATTGGCACCTTGCGTTTCTCTTGGCGGAACCAACGGCCAGGGATAAGACAAAACGCATTTAGCGAACGCTATCCGCGGTATAGATTAGGGAATGGAACTGCGGATCTAGGCAAATATTTTTGATATACTTTGCCGCGAAACTACAAGAAATAATCACTTCTCTAGAGGGCTACCACTGGGTCAGGCTGACCCAAAATGAAGCCTTTGCCATCAAGTTTATAAACATCGGGGCGGAAGTTCACGCGCCCATCTTCAGTGGCCCAGGCTGTGAGATACATAAAGCGCACGTCGGTGGAATTTTTTACTTTTGTTTGGAGGGTTTCGCCAGCCGCAGTGATAGCATCGATGCGCGCAGGATCAATGCCATCTTGGCCATTCAGAATCCAATTGATCATTGTGGCCACTTGATCCACGCGCACGCAGCCTGAGCTTTCGAAGCGGGCATTACCTGCAAATAACTCGCGGTGTGGCGTATCATGCATATAGACCATGAATTTATTCGGAAAATTGACCTTCATTGTTGCCAATGCGTTTTGTTTTCCGGGGTCTTGCCGGAATTGGAAGCGATCAGCGGGCGTATTTTGCCAATCCACGCTTGAAGGCTCAACCTCCATGCCATTGGTACCATCAATTACCCGGATGCCCAATTGATCAAGGTAGTTCGGGTCGGCGAGATATTTGGGAATGATGTCTCGGGCCACAATGGAGGCCGGGGCGTTCCAGAAGGGGTTAAACACAATGTCACTGACTTTGCTTTTCAGTGAAGGCGTGGGGCGCTCCATCTTGCCCACCACCACATTGTGGCGTGAATAGATTTCACCCAGCTCTACTGTTTCCAATTGGGCAGCGGGAATGTTGACGGCTACATAGCGTGGGCCCAGATCTTTCAGGTGTTCTGCCACGCGAGGGCGGTTTTCCTGAAGAGTATAAAGTCTGGCTTCAGCTGAAATGTTCATTTCAGCGCGGGTGCGCTCATCAATCTTGCCATTTGGGCTGGCCCCATGATTGAACTGGAAGGCCTTGATGGCGGTAAGCAATGTTGTGTCAAAAGTTTTGGCGCTCGGGTCGGCCAAGTTATCAATTTCAAGATAACCTTCGCGCACCAAACGTTGGCGCAAGCGGAAAATATCAGCGGGCTTACTGGTCTTGTCATATTTGGCTTTGGCCAATGTTGGCCAACCGCCGCCGGCAACGATTTCCTGATACATGGAAATGGCACCATCAAGGGCGGAAAGCGAACCCAAAGTGATCATGGGGGCCTGGCCTTGGCCCTGCACCACCTCAGTCTTCGTCGCCAGCTTACCTTGCATGGCAATGCGGGGCGCAATTGAGGTGATCGAACCAATATTTGCCGGGTCTTCGGCGCGTGCCAGCGTTGCCAAACCCAACGGGGCTACGGCCAAAGCAGACACAAAAGAACGGCGACTTAATTTAGAACTAATCACTTTCAACGTCTCACTGACACCCGACATACTCTAAGACTCTTCGATCTTGGTAAAGAGCGCCTTAATTATGGCGGTTCGCACGTTGTTTTACAAATATTTCTACCCCTTGGCTTCAGGCAGCTGTTTCGGCTTCGGCTTTGTTTTCTTCAACTAATGGCATTTCCATAACATCTTCAGCCTTGCGGCGGATGATGACAATGCGTGATGGTTCAGGAACAGATTCGGCGCTGGCTGGCCCTTGATCTGACTGGATGGCGAGCGGTTCATCTTTGGCCTCTGGCGCAGCATGAGGCGCTGGGGCAGGCAATTCGGTTTCGGTGATCTTAGCCTCAGGCTTTACCAATTGGACGTGCTGGATCACCAGTTTTGCGCCGCGCGGTGTTGTTTCCACATTGCGCGCGTGTTTTGAAACTGTGGAAACGGCAGCAACCGCAGCAACAGCAGCAACGGGTTGCGGGGCAGGTTCAAAGACATTTTCATCCTGCTTGAAATAATGGCCAGGTGGCGTGGCTTCGCCGGCGGGCATCGGCACCAAGCTTGTGCCCAAATCCTGATCTAGATCAACAACAAGGCGTAACGCACGCTCAATGTTTTTGGTGATTACGGGTTGACCAGCCCCGCCTTCAGTGAAGGCGCGGCGTGACACATCTGCGAGCTTGGCGAAAAGCTGGCCTTCTGGCGAAAGAGTCGCTTTGCCCGTTTCGGACGCTGCAATATCAGCTCTGGCCTGGGCGATGTGCATTCTCGCTTTTTGCAGCAAGGCAGCATCAGCACCGGAGCCACTCATGGATTGCAGGCTATTTTCCAGCTTGGCAATGGCTGCCAAAATTGTGGTGGTGTCTGAGGCGCGCACCCTATCGGTATAGGCCTCGATAAACCAACGCCCGCGCGGCGTTTCTTTTACAATGTTCAAAATATCATCCAGAGATTCCGGACGATCCAATTGCTGCCCACTCATACTCAAACTCCACATACACACGCTTAGATCGATCTGAACTTTTATGGTTTCGTCAAAGCTCAGAAAAATTGATCGACACTATAAACTCAGCCCGCTTTTGACCATTTTATGAAAGGTCTCAACGCTTGCCCGCACCCCACACATGCGGGCATTGCATGGATAATCGTAGAAAGTGGTGAATCTTTAGTTTAGTTTTACGCCGAAATGACCGCCCAGCGCTTTAAAATCCGATTTTCCGCTTGTTATGCCTTGTTGATGATCGGCAGCGGTGTGCAGTTGCCATTTTTGCCGCTTTGGTTGCATGCCAAAGGATTGGCTGTGAGCGAGATTGCCAGCGTGGTGGCCGGCATGATGGCTATTCGGGTTTTGGGTGCACCGCTTTTTGCATGGGCGGCCGATCGATCTGGTAATCGCCGCGTTGTCATCCAGGCCTGCGCTGTGGTGGCGCTGGTGGCCTATATGGTTCTGCCCTTTGCGGATGGATATATGCAAATCATGCTGGTTTCACTGTGGGGAGCGTTTTTCTTTGCGCCTGTGAACCCATTGATTGAAGGGTTTGGCGTTGATGCCAGCGCGGCTCTGGGGCTGGATTTTGGACGCTTGCGGTTGTGGGCGTCGTTAAGTTTTCTGATGGGTAGCCTGATTGGCGGGGCTTTGCTCACCCAGCTTTCGCCGCTGCAAACTGTTTGGATCATTGCTGATGCTCAAGTGTTTTCGGTGATTGCCACCTTCATGTTGCCGCTGGACCCGGAGCGCCACATCGCCAAGCAGCATGCAGGAGCCTTGGAATATGGCGCGGCGCTGAAATTTCTGTTTGGCTCTCATTTCACGCTGTTTCTGCTGGCGGCCAGCCTCGAAAATGCCAGCCACGGAATGCTATATAGTGTGAGCTCGGTGTATTGGACGAGCCTTGGTTTCAACACGTTTGCCATTGGTGTGTTGTGGACAGCGAGCATTATTGGCGAAGTGACATTTTTTGGCTTTAGCCAAAAAATTGTCCAGCGCTTGGGTGTTGAGCGGCTTTTGTTAGTGGGCTTAGCGGGTGGCATTGTGCGTTGGTTGGGAACTGGCTTTGCCACGAATGAATACATAATGTTTGTGCTGCAATCGCTGCACGGCATTTCATTTGCCTGTGCGCATTTGGCTTTGATGCATTTTATTCGCGCCCATGTGCCTGCTCATTTGCGCAATACGGCGCAGGGGCTTTATGCGGCTTTGGCGGGTGGGGTTTTACTGTCGAGTGTGACGTGGATGTCGGGCAGGCTTTATACATCTTTTGGGGGATTGAGCTTCATCGCAATGGCGTTAATTTCAGGCCTCGGCTTGGTGATCGCGCTGGCTTATATGCGGTTTAACCCCAGAGATCCGCAGGTGGCGGCTGCATAATGCCGTTGTGGTAGGCAATACCATGTGGCCTGTCTTTGACCAGCAACAGGGGGCCATCCAAATCCACGTAATCTGCCATTTGCGCCAACAAAAATGCTGGTGCCATAGCCAGCGAGGTGGCCAACATGCAGCCAACCATAATCTTGAAGTCCATTGCTTTGGCGGCTTTGGCCAATGCCAGGGCTTGCGTTAGCCCACCGGTCTTGTCGAGCTTGATATTGATGGCGTCGTATTTGCCTCTGAGGTGGGCAAGGCCGGCAATGTCGTGAGCGGATTCATCAGCGCAAATGATGGTGTTGCGCTTGAGGCCTCGCAAAGCCTCATCATCACCCGCAGGCAGGGGCTGTTCAACCAATTCAACGCCATAGGTTTCGCAGGCTTTGAGCATTTCCGGCAAAATGGCGGGTGACCAGCCTTCATTGGCATCCACAATCAGGCGGGCCCTGGGCACGGCGGCGCGGATGGCGGCAAGGCGTTCCACATCGCCCTCGTGGCCGAGTTTCAGTTTGAGCAGGGGGTAGTGGGCCGATTTTGCGGCTGCAGCGGCCATGGCTTCGGGCGTGTCGAGGCTGAGGGTATAGGCTGTGATGGCGGGTTTTGGAGGGTGCAAATTCGCCAGCCCCCATGCGGGAGTGCCAGATGATTTCGCCTCCAAATCCCACAACGCACAATCCAGCGCATTTTGGGCGGCCTTGGGCAGGCCCAACTTTGCAGCTCCAATGCGGGTGAGGCCCGCCTCTATCTGCGGACGAATGGCTTTTAGAGCTTCAACACATTGCGGCACGGTTTCTTGATAGCGGGCATAGGGTACGGATTCCCCGTGCCCTGTCGCACCGCTTTTGGTGAGGCGCACCAGCACGGTTTCAGCCTTGGTCTTGCTGCCGCGGGCGATGGTAAAGCTGCCCGCAATCGGCCAGCTTTCAGCTGTGACCTCAACCTGCATCCGCTTAAGACTGGCTGGGCAAGCGGCCTGCGGCTTCGGCGAGCATGACATAGATGCGGCCCTGTTCGGAGGCCAGCACCTGTTCCATGATCGCCTCACCATTTGGGGCTTCCGACAACGTGTCGAGCAGCTTTTCAAATAGGCGGTTATAGGCTTGCACACGTCCCCGCAGCAGGCGCTCTTCTGCATAGCGGGATTCAATGGCCTTGATTAATTTGCGGCTGCGGCTTTCATAAAGCCGCTGGGTATAAACGCCTTTATCTGAACCGCTGTAGCGCTTCTCCAGGTCACGCGGCAGGCTGCCTTCCAAGGCCTCTACCAGATCACGCGCTGAAACGTCCAGCTTTTGCGTATAAGCATCCACATCCTTGGCCAAGGCTGCCATGGCAGCTGAGCTTTGGCGTGGGGCTGGCGCTTCCACGGGCTTGCGGGCCATTGCTGTGGCGCGGGCAGGGGCCTCAATTGGGGCTTTTGGGGCGCTCATCGTTGCTTGGGCGGGTGCAGCAAACGAGGCGCCCTCAGATTTTCCCGAGGAGGACCCTCCTGAACTTCGCGGCGTCAAGAAGCCGGGGCCGGAATAATCCAAACCTCCTGATTGCTTGCGCACCACATCGGCCAACGCATTGAGGGCGCTGATCTGGTCTGCGACTACTTTGCGCATGTTATCAGCATTGGCGCGGGTTTCCTCCGGCATGTCGATCACCGCACGCTTCAATTCTGCGCGGGCGGCGTCAATATCCTTTACCACCTGTTGGGCCGTGATGCGCATATCCTGTGCTGTTTGCTGGAAGTCACTGGCGGTGGACGACAGCATTTCATTCATGCTGGCGAGTGCGCGTTCATGTTGATCACGTAACACGCGGGCGGCCTGTTGAGCCTGACCAGACGAATTGGTTTCGAGCTTTTTCAACTCATCTTCCAAACGGGCCAGAGCAGCCGAGGTCTGATCCGACACAATGCGGTTGATGCTTTGCGCACG
>JAGWUY010000116.1 GCA_028868255.1 Alphaproteobacteria bacterium
AAGCCCGTTATTGCCAAGAAAAAGATTGTCAAAAAAGCCAAGGCCAAAAAACCGATGGATGCCATGGCCCCAGCCGATGCAACGGCTCTAGCGCCAGCTGACGCCACCGCACCAGTGGATGCTGCTCCAGCCAAGCCCGCTATTGCCAAGAAAAAGATTGTCAAAAAAGCCAAGGCCAAAAAACCGATGGATGCCATGGCCCCAGCCGATGCTGCTGTAGCAACGGATCAGGCCATGACGGACGCAGCCACTGCACCCGCAAAAAAACCAGCAGCAAAAGCGGCTGCAAAAACTCCGTCCGCAAAGACAACGAGCGCCAAGCCTATGGATGAAAAGGCCAAGCAGCAAGTTCGTATCACCGAATGTGGCAATCAGTGGACCGACATGAAGCTGAACAAGAAAGTGCCTGCTGGCAAAACTTGGGCCTCGTTCTGGACTGAATGCAGCACCAAAATGAAAGCTGCCGGCAAATAGGCATAAGGTCGGAATTAATACTCTTCAAGTCGTCATTCCCGCTCAGGCGGGAATGACGGTAAGGGCAGGCAAATTCTTAATTCCGCCGCACAATGCACGACGCACCTGCTGCGTTTAGTGCACCGCAAGTGCGTCTTGCAGCTTCTACCGTCTTTTCACCCAACATCACAAAAGCCATCGAGCGTGTTCCCCGCGAAAGGATTTTCTTTCGCGAGATCATTGGTTCACGATTGGCAAAGTGTTGCGGATAGCGCAGCTTCAAGCGCTGAAACATGCTGATTGCGGTGTGTTCACTAAAACTTGCAGCGACCAGTGCGCCCCAAGGTTGGCGAGGGGCAGAGCGCATGGGCGTGCCCGCCAATTGCGTTTTTTGCAACGCCAGAGCCACGCAGTTGGTCAAAAATTCTGGACTTTGG
Organism: Alphaproteobacteria bacterium; assembly: GCA_028868255.1. GTDB lineage: Bacteria > Pseudomonadota > Alphaproteobacteria > Rhizobiales > Aestuariivirgaceae > Aestuariivirga. The sequence continues at coordinate 891 of JAGWUY010000116.1, forward strand.
CCGATGGCTGGAATTGCAAAACTTGAGGAGGCTGATTTCCACTCTTCAACTGTGTGGCCAGTAATAAACTGTACGTAGACCTGTGTTTCCTCTGGCATAGAAGCTTTTCCATTTTGCCAATTTTCGACACGAAATTCGCCGGCGTTATAAGCCGCCGCCGCCAAACCCAAATTACCAAATTGGTTGCGCAGCTCAGCCAAAAATGAGGCCGCGGCCTTAACGGCACTGAGGGGATCAAACGGATCATTTAGGCCACGACGTTCTGCGGTTTCAGGCATGAATTGAGCAATGCCTTGCGCGCCCTTGCTGCTAACCACATTGGGGTCGAACAAGCTTTCGCGCCACAACAGCCGCGCAAAGAAACTGGGGTCTAACTTGTTGACCTGGGCCTGCAGTTCAGTTTCTGAGCAAACAGCATTGGCAAAGGACTTGCGGTCGGAGACGGCCTGTGCAGGTGATACCAAAAGGACTAACAAAGCCGCTATGGCGCGGCATCTAGCCATTGACCAAAGTTCCGTTGCTCAGGCGCACAACGCGTGTCATACGCTTGGCAAAATCAATGTTGTGGGTGGCAATCAAGGCCCCTAACCCTTCTTCACGAATCAGGCGTGTGAATTCTAGGTGAACCATTTCTCCAGTCGGTGGATCGAGATTGCCGGTGGGTTCATCGGCCAACAACAGCAGGGGCCGATTGGCAATAGCACGGGCAATGGCCACGCGCTGCTTTTCACCGCCGGAAAGCTCAGCCGGGCGATGTTCTATACGGTGCGAAAGGCCCAAACGGCCCAACAAATCCTTGGCACGTTTTTCAGCTTCGGCTCTGGGTGCGGCGGCAATGAGTTGGGGAATCACCACATTTTCGAGTGCCGAAAACTCCGGCAACAAATGGTGGAACTGATACACGAAGCCAACGCCAATGCGGCGAATGCGCGTGCGTGCTGCATCATTCAGATGATCACACTCAATACCAGCGATTTTGACACCACCCGCTGTTGGTTTTTCCAACAGGCCGGCAATGTGCAGCAAAGACGATTTGCCGGCACCCGACGGCCCAATAAGTCCCACAATTTCGCCGGGTTTAATGGTGAGCGACAGATCGCGAAATATTTCCAAGCGATTTTCGCCCGCTCCATAGACGCGTGCAATGTTATGCAGTTCAAGGGCCGGGCGCAAATTCATTCGTAACGCAGAGCCTCAACGGGATCGAGGCGAGCGGCCTTCCATGCCGGATATAGCGTGGCAAGATAAGAAATAACCAAGGCAGCAATGGCGATATAAATCGTCTGCACAGCATCGACCTTGGCCGGCAACTTGGCCAAATAATAAAACTCCGGATTGAATGGATCAACACCCGAAAGCCACTGTATGCCGTTTCGAATGTTATCCGCATTCAGACAAATCAACAGTCCAAGAATGAAGCCGACCGCAGTTCCGATAGTGCCAATGGCTGCCCCGGTGATGAAAAACACGCGCATGATTGTGCCGCTGGTTGCGCCAATGGTGCGCAAGATTGCGATGTTGCTGCCCTTGTCTTTCACCAACATAAAGAGGCCTGAAATAATGTTCAGCGCTGCCACCAATACCACCAAAAACACCACCATAACCACCACATTGCGCTCAACAGCCAGGGCATTGAAAAATGCTACATTGCGCGTTTGCCAGGTTTGCAACATCATATCCGGTCCGATCACAGCCAAAATGCCTTGTGAACGCTCACCGATTTTGTCTGGGTCATCCACCATAATTTCCAAACTGGTGGCACCATCATCAGTTGAGAAAAAATCTTGTGCTTCAGCAAATGGCATGTAGACCACGCTGCTATCATAATCGGACATGCCCATTTTAAAAATAGCTACAACTTTATAGTCCCGGATGCGCGGCGTGTTACCAATTACAGTGTCGGGCCCATTTGGCGCAATCAGCGTTACAGTGCTGCCCAGCGCCAAGCGGTGTTGCCTGGCCATGCCATCACCAATGGCCACGCCGTCTGCCTTGTCAAAACCTTTAAAACTGGGTGTTGCATCCTCGCCGCCCGGCGTCGCAATGGCGGTGCGCAAATCTTTGTTGGAGAGCGCCTTAACTTTCAATAAATCTGCTTCACTTATTCCGCGCACCAAGGCACCCGTGGCTTGCTTGAGTGAGGACACCATGGCTTGGCCTTCCACCAGTGCCGTGACCTGAGTAACCCCCTGAACCTTGCTGATTTTCAGCTGCACATCTTTATAGTCTTTGATCGGGTCTTGATCACTTCGGAACACTGCGCCATGACCTGAAAAACCCAGAATTTGATTTAACAATTCCGCATGAAAGCCATTGAAGACTGACATCACCACAATCAATGTGGCAACACCAAGGGCAATTCCTAAAAACGACAAAAGAGAAATGACCGAAATAAACCCTTCACGGCGACGTGCCCGCAGATAGCGCATGGCGATCATCCACTCGAAGGCGGCAAAAGGTTTTGTGTCGGGCAGGCTTTGAGTCATACCTTGGTGAAACGCCCAATGATGTGATCCAGCGCCACGTTTTCACGCGCACCGGTCTTGCGGTTCTTGACCTCCGCAATGCCCTCTTTCAGGCCGCGCGGCCCAATGATGATTTGCCACGGTAAACCTATCAAATCCATAGCGGCAAATTTGGCACCACCGGGTTGGTTGCGATCATCATAGAGCACATCAACGCCTTTGGCTTTGAGGGCATTGTAAATCTTGTCGCTGGCAGCATCGGCTTCGGCATCGCCGGCCTTGATATTGATGAGGCCCACATCAAAGGGCGAAACTGCTTCTGGCCAGATGATGCCATCCTTATCATGGCTGGCCTCAATGATGCCGCCCACGAGGCGTGAGACGCCAATACCATAAGAGCCCGATTGCAGCGTCACCTTCTTGCCATCAGCGCCTTGCACCTCGCAACCCAAAGGCTTTGAATATTTGTCGCCAAAAAAGAAAATATGGCCCACTTCAATGCCGCGTCCTGAGAGCTGCTTTTGCTTTGGCACGCGCATGTCAAACTCTACCGCATCATGCTTTTCATCGGTTGCCGAATATTTGGAGGTGAAGGTCTTCACCACCTTTTCCACAGCGGCCACATCATCATAATCAATGTCAAAGGCTGACCAATCCATATCGTGGAAGTCTTTGTCGAAGTATACACCGCTTTCGCCTGTTTCGGCCAGAATCAAAAACTCATGGCTCGAATCGCCTCCAATGGGGCCTGTATCTGCGCGCATCGGCACCGCTTTCAGGCCAAGCCTGGCGAAGGTGCGCAAGTAAGCTACAAACATCTTGTTATAGCTGTGCTGGCCCGCTTCAGCTGTGAGGTCGAAGGAATAGGCATCTTTCATCAAGAATTCTCGGCCGCGCATCACGCCAAAGCGCGGGCGCACTTCGTCGCGGAATTTCCACTGAATGTGATAAAGATTGCGCGGTACGTCCTTATACGACTGCACACCTGAGCGGAAAATATCCGTGATCATTTCTTCGTTGGTCGGGCCGAATAGCATGTCGCGGTCTTGCCTGTCTTTGATGCGCAGCATTTCTTTGCCATAGTCATCATAGCGGCCGGATTTGCGCCATAGGTCAGCCGATTGAAGAGTCGGCATCAACACTTCAATGGCCCCTGCCCGGTCTTGCTCTTCCCGCACAATCTGCTCAATTTTTTTCAGAACGCGAAAACCCGTGGGCAGCCAGGAATAACTGCCAGCCGCCTCCTGGCGGATCATGCCCGCACGCAGCATCAAGCGGTGCGAGACGATTTCCGCTTCCTTGGGATCATCGCGGAGAATGGGCATAAAATACTGCGAGAGGCGCATGAGAATCCTTGATTGATTTAATTTTCGGCCCTTTTAAGGCTTTGGCCAGTTTAGGCAAGCGAGAGGAATTTACCTTGCCACAGCTTTGTCACAATTAACTTGGCAAATGACAAATTATCTGATTAATCTCCGCGCCACATGACCAAGGTCTTGAGCCCGGGCCTGGGGAGGAAGAAATTGAGTGGCGCTTTAAAGCTGCCGCCGATCTGTTGCCCGCAAGAGCAGCAGTATAAGAGAGAAACCCATAATTGGCGGAACCTTTGTTGGTTCCGCCTTTTTCTTTTCACGGTCAGGATTTGACGATTTTGATGTTGAAGAATGGCGTGCCTGTTGCGCCCCAAAGTCTGACCCACAGCGGCAAGTAGTGTTCGGTGCCGCGCGCACCGACGATGTCACCCAAATCAACAATTGATGTCCAGCCGAATTCCTTGCGGGCAAAATCGCTCACTGTTTTCTTTGCTGCTGTATCATTGCCGGAGATGAGCAGATCATGTTCGCCTTTGATCAGCGATGGGTCGACCATCACTGCCGCTGCGATTGTGTTGAAGGCCTTCACCACATGGGTTTCCGGGAAAGCTGATTGCAGTTCTTCGCCGACGCTGGTTCCCTGGGTGTATTTTGTGATGACTGTCGGCGGCATGCCGCGCGAGAAATCGAGTGGATTGGCAATATCTATGAGAACCTTGCCCTTCAAGTTCTCTGCCCCGGCCTGTTTCAGGGCATCCAGAGAAATTCCGCCACTGGTAGCGTTAATAATGAGCGTGCCATGTTTCGCGGCTTCCGCAAAAGACATGACTTTGCCGCCAGTCTTTTTCATCCACGCGCTGATTGTGTCGGCCATGGAGCGTTCCTTATCAAACTCGGCTTGCGATGGGGTGCGAATGCCCAACACCACGTCGTGGCCGTTCGCAATCAACTTTGCACCCAAAGTCTGGCCAACTGAACCGCCACCAATGATTCCTATTTTCATTTTCTTCCACCCCTGCTATAGACAGACAGGTTTGTCTGCTTCTGGACAACCAATACAGACAGGTCTGTCTATATGTCAAGTGAAAAGATTCAATCGGCGCGAGATCGTATTATTGATGTTGCTGGGCCATTGTTTTACCGCGAAGGGTATCGCGCGATTGGTGTTGATCGGTTGATTGCTGAGGCATCTGTGGCCAAGGCGACATTCTATAAGCATTTTCCAGCTAAGGATGATTTGATTGTCGCCTGGATCGAGAAAGCGGAATCAGCAATGAACGCCAATCTTCCGCCCGCCGATGGCCCTTCCCCGCTGTTTGCTTATGTGGACCACATGATTGACGTGGCCCATCACCCCAGTTGCTTGGGATGCACCTTTCAGGGCACTGCTGCTGAGTTCAAAGATGAGGCGCACCCTGCCCATGCAGCGGCAATCAAAATTAAAAACCGTACACTCGCAGAGATCGAGCTGCGGGCCAGAAATCAGAAAGCCAAGCATCCCCGCAAAGTGGCTGAGCTGGTCTACCTTTTGATTGAAGGTGTGTGGGTTAGCGTGCGCATGTTCGGCAACAAAGCGCCCATTGCCCACGTGAAGGAAGCTGTCAGAAAACTCATGGAATAGAGAATTTTTAAGCGCTTCGTTTTTTCGCTGTTACTTCAATTTCGATCTTCATGCGCGCGTCAGCCAATGCGGCTACAAACATGGTTGCGGCGGGGCGCACATCGCCGAAATACTTCTTCAGCACCGGCCAGCACGGTTCAAAATCTTCGGCCTTCGGCAGGAGATAATGCACGCGTACGCAATCGGCCATTTCGAAGCCTGCTTTTTCAAGCGCTGCTTTGATGTTGCGGAAAGTCTGATCAGCCTGCACGGCCACATCATCAGAAATTGTCATGGTGGCATAGTCAAAGCCCGTGGTGCCAGACACAAAACACCATTCCCCATCAACCACAGCACGCGAATAGGCCATTTCAGCTTCAAAACGCGAGCCGGATGAAATCAGTTTGCGAGTCATTTTACTCTCTTCCCGACTGAAGTGTCTTCAAAACGCACGTAACGCGCCGGTGCAGGCATGGCGATGTTGGCAGCCTTCATAGCATCCCAAATCGCATAAAGCACATCGGATGAATAGTTGTTCTTGCCATCATCAATACCCATCACCCAGAATTTTGCCACAAATTTTACACCCGCGTCACCAAATGCCTTGAGCTCACATTGCGGCAGTTCAGGTTCGCTCAGCAAGCCCGGAATTCTGGACATTGCCTCAACAATTAACGGGGCGACTTTGTGTATGTCTGTGTCATAAGCTACGGAAAAAGGCACTTCATAGCGTTGGCGTGGGTCATCATGCGTCCAATTCACAAAGCGCGTGGTGATGAAACGCTCATTCGGCACCATAATGTCCTTGCCGTCGAATGTGGCCAATGTGGAAGAACGCATGTTGATGTCAGTCAAC
>JAGWUY010000117.1 GCA_028868255.1 Alphaproteobacteria bacterium
GACCCAGCGCTGATCACCTATTTTCAAACGGCCTCGCCAGTGGAAGAACTGGCCTTGCTAAAAATCGGCTCGCGACCCTCACGCCGCTTTGGGGCAAAAGGGCTTTCGGATCTTCGCGCCATTCCCTGGGTGTTTGCGTGGAGCCAGAATCGCCATTTGCTGACAGGCTGGTATGGGCTGGGCTATGCGCTTGATGACTATTTATCTGCCACGGGTGCAACGGGGTTGAAGCGGCTGCGTGAGATGTTCACAAAATCACCGGGCTTCCGCCTGGCGGTGGATGAAGTTGAAAAATCCCTTTTCCTCGCGGATATGACGGTAGCCGAAAAATATGCCTCGCTTGTGCCCAGCCGCAATGATGCTGAGCGGCTTTATGCGTTGATCAACCATGAGCACAAGCGCACCTCGAAGGTGATCTTGCAACTGACGGGTGACAAGCAACTCTGCGAGCGCTTTCAAGGTTTCCGCCGCCGCTTTGACCGCGTGCGCCCCATGGTGGATCAGGCCAATGAGTGGCAGGTTCAACTGCTGAAACGCACCCGCGGTGAAAAGCCGACGGAGTCAGATGCAATGTCTTTGCTGATGACAATGAACTGCATAGCCGCAGGGCTGGGCTGGACGGGGTGAGGCGTCACTCAGCCGTTTCGCACACTACGCTCAGCTTGTTGCCATCGGGGTCGCGCACATAGGCGGCGTAGAAATTTGGCGAATAGGGGCGCAGGCCCGGTGCCCCTTCATCAATCCCGCCATGGGCCATGGCACCAGCATAAAACTGGTCGACCTGCGCGCGCGTGGTGGCTTTCAAGGCCAGCATGGTGCCGTTGCCCCATGTGGCGGGCAGGGGCAGCAGCGGCTTCACCACATAAAAAATCCGTGTGCGATCGCCCGCTTTTGGCGAAGCCGGGCCGTAACCCAATTCCTCGTCATTGGCCACGCCGCAGACAAGGCCGAGCGGCGCGAGGGCCGAATCATAAAATGCGCGTGACCGCAAAAGATCGTTTGACCCAAGTGTGACGTAAAGCAGGCTCATGTGTGATGCTCCATTTCAGCCGGATGAGGCCCCAAGTGTTTTTCGCCACGCGCCTTGGCCAGATTGATCTGGCGTTGGCGTTCGCGGTTTGAAGCTTTTTGAGCATCGGTCAATTTATCGGCACAGCCAGGGCAGCACACACCTTCTTCGTATTTGGGCGAGCGGCGATCCATCGGCGAAACCGGGTTCATGCAGCCATGGCAAATGGAATATTCCGATTGCACCAAGCCATGGCCCACGGCCACACGTTCATCAAACACAAAGCATGAACCTTCCCAAAGCGACTTCTCCGGAGGAATGCGCTCGAGATATTTCAAAATACCGCCCTTGAGGTGATAAACTTTTTCAAAGCCTTCATGCAGCATGAAGCTGGACGCCTTTTCACAACGAATGCCTCCAGTGCAGAACATGGCAATCTTGGCATCTGGCTTGGCCTTCAATTTCTCGCGGATGTAAGACGGAAATTCTCCGAAGCTTTCGGTCTGCGGATCAAGAGCGTTTTTGAATGAGCCAACGCCATATTCGTATGAATTTCGAGTGTCGATCAATATTACATCAGGATCAGAGATCAGCGCGTTCCAGTCTTCTGGTTCAACGTACTGGCCTACTTTTGAAAGTGGATCGGCTGCTACTGGGCCAATGGTTACAATTTCTTTTTTGAGGCGAACTTTGGTGCGCCGAAAAGGCATGTCTTGCGCGGTCGCATATTTTGGCTCTAAATCACTCAAGCCAGTGATTGCGGTGATTTCAGCAATGATGCCATCAATGGCTGCGGCCGGGCCAGCGATCGTGCCATTTATGCCTTCGGCAGCCAGAAGCACAGTTCCTTTGATGTGGCGTGCGTGAAACAGATTGAGCAAAATCGGTTGTTTCGCCACAAAATCGGGGAAGTGCGCAAACTGGTAGAAGGCAACAACTTTGAAGGGGCTCGTCATCATCGCCACTCAATATTACGTAAAATATGGCATAACAAGACAAAAGCCTCTTGCTCTCGCTTTGCAGTTGAGGTGTATTTGACGCACCGCAAATAAGGAGAACAAGGAATGCGCATATCCAAGAGAACTTTGCTGGCCGCTGCCGCGTTGCTGGCTATGGCCACAGCGGCTTCGGCTGCTAACATGATTGGCAATTGTGAAGTGACTGGTGAAAAAGGATCGATTCCTCTGGCAAGTCCGGCTCAAGCTGGAAAATTCACTGTTGCTGTCAGTCTTCCTGCACCAATCTGGTGGAACGGCGATACGCCAGAATCGATCAAAGACGGCATGGAATATTGCATGGCCGCCGAAATGGCCTGGCGCGCCGGTTATGATAAGCTCGAAGTGAAAAATGTGGGTTGGGATGCGCTGATCGCCGGTCAAGCTTCCGGCTTTGATCTAGCAATGTCAGAAATCTCAATTACCGAAGATCGCAAAAAGGTACATGACTTCTCAGTCCCGTATTTCAACTCTGACATCGGCGTTCTGACCCGTGCAGACGCGCCAGTCGATGCGAAATCGATCAAGAAAGCAAAGATTGGCGTGCAGCAAGCCACCACGGGCGCTGCCTTCGTGACAGACAAGCTGGGCGTTACCAATGTTCAGGTTTATCCTGAGCAAGGCGATATGTTTGCAGCTCTTCGGGCCGGCCAAATTGATGCCGCCATCACTGACACTTCCATCGTGCTTGCTGAAGAGTTGGCCACAAAAGGCAAGTCAGTTGTGATTGGTCAATACAAAACTGGCGAAACTTATGGTGCAATTTATCCAAAGGGCAATGCCAACAATCCGATCATCGACAAGATCATTTCTGCCATGTTGGCTGATGGCACAATCGGCAAGTTGGGTATTAAATATCTGGCTGCGGCCTGGGGCAAAGACCCAGCCTCTATCCCTTATCTGCCCCTGCAATAAGCCCAGTGTCAGCATCAAACCTTCCCGTCGGCGCACCCAAACAGGATGCGCCGACACTGCATCAAAGCGCCACGCGGCTGTCTGTGGGGGCGCTTGCCTTTGCAACAATTTGTGCGGCAGTTGCATTCGCGTCATGTCGATTGGTAGCTGGCGCGTTGGTCTATCTGGGTGTTTGGAATGCAGCTTGGTTCATTGTTTTCGCCGCTGCAGTTTTTTGCACGCTCCTTCTTTTCGTGCCTGCCACCAGAGCGTATAAGCTTGATCAAAAAGCGGCAGGTGATTTCGCACGCGGGGATGTGGTGCAGGCCCGCATTGATATTGCTGAGGCGCGCGAAAAATCATTCATCACATTTGGCTGGGGCGTGTTCGCCCTTATTGTGCTGGGTTTTATCGATTTCATTTTAATGAATGATGCCGCCGTTGGGCGCACATTTTTTCTCCTGCCGCTCATGGAGGCAAAATGGTGGCTCGTGGCCAGCAAATTTTTAAGCGTCAACCTGTTTATCATAGTTGTGGCTGAAATTCTGGTGCTGATTTGGGGGCTGATTGTTGCATTGGCGCGGCTGATGCCGGGGCCGGCGGGCAAACCCGTCCGGGCGCTGGCCATCGCCTATTGCGATATTTTCCGTGGCTTGCCTGCCATCGTGACACTTTATCTGATTGGCTTCGGAATTCCCACATCCGGCTTGTCAGATTTGGTCGTTCCGCGCATTCTTGGGCTATTTACTGATTTATCAGTTTTATCACCCGCAGAATATAAAGCCGCGATCCGCATTCCAGTGGAATATTGGTGCATCCTTGCCATTACCATGACTTATGGCGCTTACGTGGCTGAAGTCTATCGTTCGGGCATTGAAAGCATTCATCAAAGCCAGGTGATGGCGGCGCGGTCACTTGGGCTATCCTACATGCAAACCATGCGTTATGTGGTAGTGCCTCAAGCTGTGCGCCGCATCATTGCGCCGCTATTGAATGATTTCATCGGGCTACAAAAAGATACGTCCCTGGTGCAAGTCGTCGGGCTAATTGATACATTCAACCAATCGAAGATTATCGCAGCCGGAGCGTTTAATCTTTCCGCCGTAACAATTGTAGCCTTGCTTTTTGTTATTTTCACCATTCCGCAGGCGCGCATCGTTGACCGTCTGATCGAGCGTGATAATGCGCGCATTCGGGCCGGAGGTTAAGCGATGGCATTTCTTGAAATCAATAAGGTCGAAAAGATTTTCGGCGTTGTGCCGGTGCTGCGCGGCTTGAACCTGACTGTGAACGAGCATCAAGTGGTGTGTTTGATTGGCCCTTCGGGCTGCGGCAAATCCACCTTGCTCCGCTGCATTAATGGACTAGAGCAAATTCAGGGCGGAGAAATCCGATTGGAGGGCGACCGAGTGTCTGGTCCCGGTGTGGACTTAAACTCGCTGCGTCAGCGTGTGGGCATTGTGTTCCAAAGCTTCAATTTATTTCCACACATGTCAGTGTTGGAAAATGTCACGCTGGCACCCACTAAGGTTTTGAAGATGGACAAGGCCGAAGCCGAAGTCAAAGCCATGGCGTTGTTAAAGCGCATCGGCCTTGAAGCCAAAGCCAGGGATTATCCTGACCGTCTTTCAGGGGGCCAACAACAACGCGTAGCCATCGTGCGGGCACTCGCCATGGAACCCAAGTTGATGCTGCTGGACGAGATCACCTCAGCGCTTGACCCTGAACTGGTTTCCGAAGTGCTGAACATTGTGCGCGATCTGGCAGGGCAGGGCATGACTATGTTGCTCGCGACCCATGAAATGGGCTTTGCCAAAGAAGTGGCTTCAAAAGTGTGCTTTCTCTATGAAGGTGTGGTGCATGAAGAGGGCCCGCCTGAGCAGATTTTTGGCGAACCCAAACAAGAACGTACGCGAAGCTTCCTGAAGCGCATCATCGAGGCCGGGCGACTTTAGTCATTCATCTGAGGTTCAGCTTTATGGCCAATTGCGGCGAAACTGCCCACAGTTCTGCCTCACTGATTTCTTAAAATCTTTGCAATGAATCAGACTTTTAGAAAAACGGAGTTTTGCGAATGAAATTAATTGCAGGGGCCGCCAGTCTTTTGGCGATGGCATTGTTTGCGCTTCCGGCAGGGGCACAAGATGCACCTCCAGATGCTGTCACACCAAGTGCCAAGCAAGAGGCCACGTCGCAACCAAAGGAAGCTGCCGCGCCGCCCGCTTTGAGCCGCAGAACTCAGGCTCTGTTGGCTGACACGCGCCCTGCTTCTGAACTTTCAGTGGATGAACTGCACCGGCGCCTGAAAGCTGCCCAAGCAGAATCACAAGATGAATCTTTGCCGCCTGAAGTTCGCAATCAACTGGCAGCACTGGCCAATGAAGCCAAATCGGAAATAGAATCTCGCGCCCAAGCCACCGCCGAAAAGGCAGCCGCCGATAAGGTCGCAAAGGAACAGGCCGCAGCCGAAAAGGCAGCCGCCGATAAGGCCGCAAAGGAACAGGCCGCCGCCGATAAAGCAGCCAATGATCAAGCAGCCCAACAGAAAGTTACCGCACCCGCCGTGCCGGCAGAAGTGCAAGCTCTTTTGGCCGACACACGCCAACCCAGTGACTTGACAGTTGAAGAGTTACAAGCCCGATTTAAACTGATACGCAAATTGGAAAAGGGTGCTGCCTTGCCCCAGTCTATTGCTGCACAACTCGCCAGCATGGGCAAGCAAACCCGCTCAGAACTCGATGCGCGTCAACAAGCCAGCAACCAACCCATAAAACCATCAGTACCCGCGGTTTCAGCGCCCGCCGCCCCGGCGGCCACCGAAGCGCCTGCGCCAACAGTGGTGACACAAGCGCCACCCGCACCGAAGATTGTGCCGCCAGCGCCGCTCCCACCACCTGAATCGAAGCCCTTGCCGCAAGTGGCCGTAGCCCCGCCGCCCCCACCGCCCGCTGCAGTGGCCCCATCAGCTGCTGATGCCAAGGTGCTGGACAATAATACCGGTGACCCCGCAGCAGAAAAGCAAGCCAGAGCCTATCTCGCCGATGCTTCTGATATAACCAAGCTGAACGATGATGCATTGCGCACCCGTTTGGACACGATACGCGAACTGATGGCAGGCAATGAGCTGTCTCGCGATACCGAACGTGCGGTTCGCACAAAACTGAAAACCGAGCGTGAAGTGTTGCGCCAACGCATTGCCTTGGCGGAAGCAGCGCAACAATTGAAAAATGCACAAGCCAACGCTGCCAATCCGCCTCCGCCACCAGCAGGTGCTAAGCCACAAGTAAAACCAGCGCCCGGTATCAATGTGACGGGAGGTTTCTTTATCACAAATGCAACGCCGCGGCAGCAGGTGTTGCGTGATCGCAGGCCATCAGAATCACTCGACGTGAATGAACTGCAATTGCGCATTCAAATATTTGGCGATGCCCAGACCAATAGCGCCTATGACCCTACCTACCGCAACTATTGGCGCGCCACGGCGGACCGTGACCGGGCTTTTTTGCGTCGCCGCATGATTGAAGAGCGCTATCGCCGCGAGGCCGCTTTGGCCGAAGCCGCCGCAGCAGACACTATTGATGTGCAGGTGGAACCTGATTATGTGCCTGCGCGGCATCCGAGCCGTGATGTGTTTGCCGCCGAAATCGATGGCCGCGAAATGCAGGATGTGTTGGAAGCACCACCTGTGCGCCGCAATGGCGCAAGCTTTAATCGGCGCTATAAACTCGATGAAATTGCAAGCAATCCGCAAATTCGCCAATCAGTATCGCGCATTGAGATTGATACAATTCGCTTCGGATATAATGAGGGTTTTATCCGCGATGAGCAGGTGGGGAATCTCGATGCCATTGCCGCGATCATCGAACGCATCGTAAAAAAATATCCGAATGAAGTGTTCTTGATAGAGGGCCACACAGATGCGCCGGGTTCTCCTGCTTATAACCTTAAATTATCGAAGCTGAGGGCAGAATCTGTTAAAAAAGCACTGACAACATATTATGTGATCCCTGCCAAAAACCTGCGTACCGTAGGCTTGGGAGAACGCTTTCTGAAAATTCCAACATCAGATCCTGAACCCGAAAATCGTCGCGTTTCAATTGCGCGCATCACCAATTTGCTGAGCAGTGGCTACTGAGTTTGTAGCACCATCTGCCCTGCGAAAGCCGGGTTGGCGCCAAGAGAATGGTCTTGTGCCACTTGCCTCGAACGTGAACCGCC
>JAGWUY010000118.1 GCA_028868255.1 Alphaproteobacteria bacterium
TCAAATCGAAATACATCGAAAACGGAAAACTGAAACTTGTCTTTCGTGAGTTGCCACCGAACCCGCGGCTGATTGCCGTGACAATGTTGGCCCGATGTTTGCCAAGGGAGCGTTACTTTGATGCTTACACTGCTTTGTTTCAAAACCAAGGCGCTTGGGTCAAAATCCAAGACCCTGGCCCTGACATCACGCGCATAATGACCGATCTTGGCATGAACAAAGTCACATTTGATCAATGCCTCGCGGATGGAGCGAAAGCTGCGCAGTTAAACGCGTTCACGCGCAAAACCGTCCGCGACTTCAGAATTGAGGCGACACCAACGTTTTTCTTGAATGGCAGAAAGATTTTCGGACGCAAAGACATGGCCGAACTCCGCAGCGAGTTGATTACGGCAATTGATGCGGCCCTTAAAGTATAGCAAGCGTCAAAACCAGCTATCGCAAGGCCTGTCTTAACTGAGGGGCGAGTCAACGCGGCGGGCTTCTATGGCAACATCCGTTTCAAAGTGTTGTCTTTGTCATAGAAGTGATGTTTCAAAGCCGCAGCAATATGAATGGCAATGAAAAGCAAAGCAACTTTGCCACCCCATTTGTGGATGAAGTGCCAGTTGATACCAAAATCCGGTAGAAGTGGAATTTTGAGGCCAAACCAACTGGCCGGACGTATGCCTAATGATCTACGGACATGTTCGGTATAGGCAAGCCAGCCTGTGAACGGAATGAGGAACATTGCGGCGTATAGTGCAATATGGACCAATCGCGCGGCCCATTCTTGCAAGAATGATTTATATGCCCGCTGCGGCGGTGGATTTTTCCAACGCCAATACAATCGCAACACAACGAGCAGCACCAGTGCAACGCCAGCGCTCGCGTGAAGTGTCGGCAAAATTCTTGCATCATGATTGCCCATTGTTCTTGACCCCAGCAACAGGAGGATAAGGATTGGGATTGCCATCAACCAATGCAAGGCTCGGGCGGTTTTTGTATATTTTTCGTTCGGAATAATTGGCAGTTTTTCTTTCATTAAACGACGTCCAACTGTCCCATCATGCCATTGTCTTCATGTTCGAGAATATGGCAGTGATACATGCGAAGTCCCGGCAGGCTGTGCCGGACTTTCAACCGCACGATTTCTTTCGAGACGATGTTGACCGTGTCTTTCCACGCCAGAAAGGATTGGGGTTTCTTGCTGCCGTTGATTTCGCGTTCGACAACCTGGAACTGTGTACCATGAATGTGCAAGGGATGATCCATGTCTGTGGTGTTGGAAATTTCCCAAAGCTCAACTTCACCGACCTTGCTCCTGAGATCGACCCTGTTCATGTCGAATGATTTTTGATCAATCAGGAACTCCATCGTCATGGCACCATTTGCCATGCCCATGGTCTCGTTGAGAACGATGCGTTTGACGGAAGCAGGTTCGCCGAGAGGTGCAATGTCCCTGAGCTTTTCTGGGACTGCAATTGAACTCACTGACGCGCCAGCCACTTCAAATGTCATCAATGGTAAGATTGTGGCGGCTGGCTTATCTCGTCCCATCCAGCCTCGTTCATATGGCATGCTGTTCAACGCAAAGCGCCCGGTCTTATTCTGAAAATCAATCACCACTTCCGCACGCTCAGCTGGTGCCAGCAGAATTTCTTCCAAATTCCGAATGGGCGCAGCCAATAGGCCACCATCGGTTCCCACAAGAGTCATCTTGTGGCCGTCAAGGGCGATGCGCAGATAGCGGCCATTCGTGGCATTGTAAATCCGATAGCGGCGACTCGCGCCCGGTTGTACGCTCAACACAGGTTGTTTTGCGCCATTGACCAACACATGATCGCCCTCACGGCCATTGAAACGGTCGGCCGCCGTGTTCTCAGCAATTGTCCCGTCACTGTTCAAACTAATGGAACTAACAAATAAAACAGTGTCACCGAGTTTGGCATCAAGCGGATCATTTTTGCTGCGCACAATGAAAGGTGCGGCCAGCCCGCGGTATACTTGTTCCGCCGTCAGACCGTGCGGATGGGGATGGTACCAATATGACCCAGCGGAACCTGCGGGGATTGTAAATGCGTAGGTGCGACCCGTGCCACTTTCAACCGGATGAGTGGGATTGCCATCTTGATCGGCTGGAATATCAAGACCATGCCAGTGAATGGTACTTGCTTGGCCGGGAATGCTATTTTTGAACGCAATGCTCAATTGATCGCCTTCATAAACCTCGATCATAGCGCCTGGCACACTGCCATTGTAAGCTAGCACCGGCGTCACAAGGCCAGGCACGAATGAGTGGGATGCTGTTGCGGCCTCAAGTTGCGCAATAAAATTTCCAGCGATACCTGAATCGTTCTTCAGTCTTGGAATTTCGGGCAAGGCAGAGCCGGTGGGAAGTTCACGCACTCGGCCCCCCTTTTCGCTGGCATTCCCCATGTTCATGCCCGGCATATCGCCGCCAGCCATGTCCATCCCTGGCATCGATTTCATGGTCGCCGTTCTGCTTGCATACCAAGCCAGCGCTCCAACGCCGCCAATCGATGCTGCTGAGATCAGCAATTTTCGTCTGTTCATGGGTTCCATTACCTATCGCTCCTGCGAAATACGTCGATAATTTCAGTTATTTTCCGGCGTTGATCTTTCTTGTCGCCACTGTTGATCGCATGTTCAACGCAGTGCCCAACATGATCACGTAAGATTTCTTCTTCGGCACGGCGTAAAGCAGCCCGCACCGCCGAAATCTGCGTTACAATATCGATGCAGTAGCGACCTTCTTCAACCATGCGCGTCAATCCGCGCACCTGGCCTTCAATGCGATTGAAGCGTTTTTGGACAGCGACTTTGGTTTCATTTTGCATTCTTGACACATACCCATAAGGGGTATATTTGTCAACTCATACTATATACCCCTATAGGGTTTAACAAATTTTGAAGGATGTGGTCAGATGAGCATGCACGAACGCAAGGCTGAAATTCTGCCTGGCAAGGCGCTTGATCCTGTATGTGGTATGACGGTTGATGTGGCGACGGCCAAATACACAACACTTTATCGTGGCGAAAAATATCACTTTTGCGCCGCTGGATGTAAAACCAAGTTCGAGTCGAATCCGTTAAAATATCTTGAACCCGCTGCGAATACGCCCGAGCCAATTGTTGCGGGCGCCATTTACACTTGTCCGATGCACCCGGAAATCAAACAAGTGGGGCCCGGCAGTTGCCCAATATGCGGCATGGCGCTGGAGCCTTTGACAGTCACGGCTGACAGTGGCCCAAACCACGAACTCCGTGATATGACGCGTCGATTTTGGATCGGTTTTGCCTTGGCGATCCCTGTTTTCGTTCTCGAGATGGGTGGGCACATCACCGGGCTAACGATGATGCTTGGCCAACAGCTTTCTAACTGGATTCAATTGTTGTTGGCGACGCCAGTGGTTCTGTGGGCAGGTTGGCCGCTCTTCGTCAGGGGGTGGCAATCTCTGCAAACCCGAAACCTTAACATGTTTACGCTGATTGCGATGGGAATAGGTGTAGCTTGGCTTTACAGCATGATTGCAACGCTTGTTCCTGGTGTTTTCCCCGCAGCGTTGCGTGTTATGGATGGCGCTGTATCGACTTACTTTGAGGCGTCTGCCGTTATTACAGTGCTGGTGTTGCTTGGCCAAGTATTGGAATTGCGCGCTCGCGATCAAACATCAGGAGCTATAAAGGCCTTGCTGTCGTTGGCACCAAAATTGGCCAAGAGACTGAAAGATGACGGCAGCGAAGAAGAGGTTTCGCTCGATCTTGTCGCCATCGGTGATCGCTTGCGGATCAGGCCCGGGGAAAAAGTGCCGGTAGACGGTGTTATCAGCGACGGCACCTCCACGCTCGATGAATCGATGGTGACAGGCGAGTCGATGCCGGTGAACAAAGCTGCTGGTGACAGCGTCATCGGAGGCACGCTGAATGCCAGTGGCAGTTTTGTTATGCGCGCCGAAAAAATCGGCAGTGACACGATGCTTGCCCGCATTGTACAGATGGTGGCAAATGCCCAGCGCAGCCGTGCGCCTATCCAGCGACTTGCTGACAGAGTTTCAGGCTGGTTCGTGCCTATGGTTATTGCTGTGGCGCTTCTGGCTTTCGTAGCATGGTCGCTATGGGGGCCGGAGCCCCGCTTTACCTTTGGCTTTATTGCTGCGGTTGCCGTGTTGATCATCGCGTGCCCCTGCGCTTTGGGTCTTGCTACGCCCATGTCAATCATGGTGGGCGTGGGACGGGGTGCGCAATCTGGCGTGTTGATCCGCGATGCCGAAGCGCTGGAGCGCATGGAAAAAGTCGATACCGTGGTTCTTGACAAGACCGGCACTCTGACTGAAGGAAAGCCGTCCGTAACATCAGTTATTGTTGCCCAAGGGCAAGACGAATCAGAAATGCTACGCCTTGCCGCATCTGTGGAGCAGGCAAGTGAGCACCCGTTGGCAGCAGCCATTGTGCGGGCAGCCAAGGAAAAACAGTTGGATCTTGCCAAGGTGATGGGCTTCGATGCTCCTTCTGGCAAAGGTGCCATCGGCATGGTCGAGCGCAAGCGGCTGGCTATTGGAAATGCCAATTTTATGGGTGAGTTAAACATCGCAACGGAGAGTCTAAGCGCGCAGTCAGATGCGTTGCGCAGTGATGGCGCGACAACTGTTTTTATTGCCATTAACGGCAAACTTGCAGGACTCATAGGTATTGCTGACACGGTAAAGTCCACGACACCACAATCCTTGGCTGCTTTGCGTGATGCTGGTATTCGCATCGTCATGTTGACAGGAGACAATCGCATCACGGCCCAAGCCATCGCAAATCGCCTGGGCATCACCGAGGTGGAAGCCGATGTGCTGCCGGACAAGAAAGCGGATGTCATCAACAAGCTTAAGGCGCAGGGCCGCGTTGTCGCCATGGCGGGTGATGGCGTAAATGACGCTCCCGCTTTGGCCGCAGCTGATGTTGGCATTGCCATGGGCACGGGCACAGATGTGGCCATGGAGAGTGCGGGCGTCACACTACTGCGTGGTGATTTGATGGGTATTGTGAAGGCCCGCACCCTTTCTCAAGCCGTTATGGGCAACATTCGGCAAAATCTGTTCTTTGCCTTTATTTATAATGCCGCCGGCGTTCCCATTGCTGCTGGTATTCTCTATCCTGTTTTTGGCATTCTGCTTTCGCCAATGATTGCAGCAGCAGCCATGGCGCTAAGTTCTGTGAGCGTTATCGGCAATGCACTCAGACTTCGCAACACGTCGATCTGACGGCGCACAACATGGATGTCGCGGCATATGCAAGTCTCTTTCTCATTGCTTTTGCGGCGGCAACGATCCTACCTCTGCAATCAGAGTTGGTTGTCTTGGGGCTACTGGTAGCAGGCCAACAACCGTGGCCAATCATTGTTGCTGTCGCAAGCGTTGGCAATGTGTTGGGGTCAATTGTGAACTGGATATTGGGCCGCTCGCTGCTGCGTTTTCAGGACAAGCGCTGGTTTCCGGCAAGCCGCGATAGCCTGTTGCGTGCCGAGAACTGGTATCGCCGCTTTGGTAGAGGCACATTGCTCTTGAGCTGGGTGCCGATTGTCGGTGACCCTTTGACCATCATTGCGGGTGTCTTGCGCGAACCGTTGTGGTCTTTCACGTTGCTCGTCACGCTGGCCAAAACAGGACGCTATTTGGCGCTCGCAGCAGTAGCATTGAAATGGATGGCATAGTTTGAACTAAATCCAAAATTAGGATCGTTTCGTAGATATTTTAACCGCCAGATTATTGGCACAACAGAGGAAGACCAAATGAATAAAATATTTATTGCTGCTGCAATGCTTGTTGCTCTCACAGGAACAGCCTTGGCCAATGATTGCCCAAATCTGATCAAGAAAGATGAAGAAATGGCCAAAGCCATGCCGGGCGATGCCGCCACAATGGTTAAGGTGGATGAACAAATCGCACTTGCCAAGAAAGAACACAAGGCCGGCAACCACGAAGCGTCCGTCACCGCAGCGAAGGAAGCTTGGAAATTGCTGGGGATGTAGCCAATTAGACCATTCCGGATTTGAGAGGCATGGAGGAAGCAGTGAGCCGCAAAACAGCTGCAACCAATCCGTCATTGATGCACACATTCACATAAAGGTTTAGCTGAGCGCAATTTCGACGGCACTTACCAAAACCGATAAACCCGCTTCCTTACGGAGATAGCGGGTTTTATTTTGTTTGCGGCAACCCAAACGGCGCTGCTCCGGTATAGCCGAAGGCTAAAACTCTTGAGAAGGTTGAGCTTCCAGCATTGTCTGAACGGTTCAGCTTTCGTAAAACGCGATTAAAGTGTGTGTTGACTGCTAGTGAAACCAACTGGGTATTTGTCGCGCATTTCCAATTGCTACACAGATAGTTTCTCTCATGGTCGGTTATCGGCTAAGTTGGAATGATGGTACACAAGTTATGCGCCTTCTGATTGTTGAAGATAGCCGAGATCTAGCCGATTGGTTGGCACGCATTTTGCGCAAGAGCAACTATGCCGTCGACTGCATGTACAATGCAGAAGACGCTTTTTTTATGATCAGCAATTCAACATATGATTTACTGATTGTGGATTTAGGTCTTCCAGCTATGGGCGGCATGGAGCTGATCAAGAAGCTGCGCCAGGCAGGCAAGGCGATGCCCATTATCATCTTAACGGCAATTGATACTGTGACCAGTCGCGTACGAGGGCTTGACTTGGGTGCTGATGACTATCTGGTAAAGCCGTTCGAAGTTTCCGAACTGGAAGCCAGAATCAGAGTGCAGCTGCGCCGCCATGGCGGGTTTTCTGTGCCACAAATCAGTTTTGGCAATTTGACTTTTAACATGGCTGATCACACGTTTGCAATCAGCGGCAAAGAGCTTGAACTTACTGCGCGTGAATATGCGGTGTTAGAAGCACTGATCAGCCGTCCTGGACGTGTCATGCAAAAATCGGCACTCATAGAACAAATCTTCGGACTTGAAGACGAAGCCGCTCCCAACGCATTGGAAGTTTATGTGCATCGTGTGCGAAAAAAAATTGAATTCTCCGATGTCAGAATTTTGACCCTGCGTGGGTTGGGTTATGTGTTGAGACGTACTGATGACGCAAAAATATC
>JAGWUY010000119.1 GCA_028868255.1 Alphaproteobacteria bacterium
CATATGAAAAGCCACTGTTGGATTACTATGAAGCAAACCCAGATTTCATTGTGCCAGAGGGTTATCGCAACGAAATCGTAGCCTTTGTGAAGCGCGGCCTGAAGGATTTCTCGATCAGCCGCACCACATTTGATTGGGGCATTCCAGTGCCCGGCAACCCAAAGCATGTGATGTATGTGTGGGTCGACGCGCTGACCAATTATATCACCGCCACAGGCTTCCCTGACACCGCTGGCCTCAAGGCGCATTATTGGCCTGCCGCCGCCCATGTGATCGGCAAAGACATCACGCGCTTCCACGCGATCTATTGGCCAGCCTTCCTGATGTCGGCCAAGCTGCCATTGCCCAAGCACATCGTTGTCCATGGCTTCTTGTTCAACAAGGGCGAGAAAATGTCGAAGTCCACCGGCAATGTTGTGGGCCATCAGGATTTGATTGCGCGTTATGGCTTGGATCAGGTGCGCTATTTCTTCATGCGTGAAGTGCCCTTCGGGAATGATGGCAGCTTTACGCATGAAACCATTGTGGCACGGATGAATGCGGATCTGGCCAATGATCTGGGCAACCTTGCCCAACGTTCACTCTCCATGATCAACAAGAACTGTGACGGCAAAGTGCCTGTGTGCGGCGCATTGAGCGAGGCTGATGCCGCCATCTTGGCGCAGGCCGATGCGATGCTGGCGGAGGTGCGTGAACAGCATGAGGCTTATGCGATTAGCAAAGCCATGGATGTGATCTGGCGTTGCGTGGCCGAAGCCAACCGGTATTTCGCAGGGCAGGAGCCATGGGCCCTCAAGAAGTCTGATCCCGCCCGCATGAACGCAGTGCTTTATGTCACAGCTGAAGTGTTGCGCATGATTGGCATTTTGATCCAGCCCTATGTGCCGGGTTCGGCTGAAAAACTGTTGGATGCTTTGGCCGTGCCGAATGATCAGCGCAGCTTTGCAAACATTGGCAGCCGCATGGTGGCGGGTATGGCACTCCCAGCGCCTGCGCCGATTTTCCCGCGCTATGTGGAAGAAGCGGACAAAGCCTGATGCATAGAATTGTCGATAGCCATTGCCATCTGGATTATGAGGGTCTGGCCGAAAATCTGCCCGCCATGCTCCAACGCTGCGAAGCTGCTGGCGTGGGCCTCATGCTGTCGATCAGCAGCCGCGTCAAAAATTTTCCGCGCCTTCTGGCCATCGCAGAAAAATATGACAATGTGTATTGCACCGTGGGCACACACCCCCACAATGCGCATGAAGAACTGGATGTATCGGCGGCTGATCTGGTGCGCCTTTCAGTCCACCCCAAAGTGGTGGGGATTGGCGAAGTAGGCCTAGACTATCACTATGATCTTTCCCCGCGTGAAGCCCAGATGCAAGGCTTCCGCAGCCACATTGCCGCCGCGCGTGAAACGGGCTTGCCGCTGGTCATCCACACACGCGAAGCGGAAGACGACACGATCTGCGTGCTGGAAGAGGAAATGGGGAAGGGGGCCTTTAAAGCCCTGCTCCATTGCTTCACCTCAAAACAATATTTGGCGATGCGCGCGGTGGAATTGGGACTCTCGGTGTCATTCTCTGGCATCCTCACCTACAAATCGGCGGAGGATATTCGCACCACCGCCAAGGCATTGCCGCAGGATCGCATCCTGGTCGAAACCGATGCACCGTTCCTTGCGCCCGTGCCATATCGCGGCAAAGACAATGAGCCAAGCTTCGTGGTGAAAACGCTGGAAACACTGGCCACCACGCGTGGGCTGAGCGCCGATGAGATGGCTAAAATCACCTCAGATAATTTCTTCACTCTCTTTTCTAAAGTGCCGCGCCCGGCGGCCTTCACTGTTTGACGCTTACATTAACCATATTGGGCTGCGGCTCATCCGGTGGTGTGCCTCGCATTGGCAATGATTGGGGCGTGTGTGACCCGCAGGAACCAAAAAATCGCCGCCGCCGCTGTTCCGTGATGCTGGAGCAAAAAGGCCCAGATGGCACAACCCGCGTGGTGATCGACACCTCGCCAGACCTGCGCGATCAGATGCTCAGCGCCAATGTGAAAGCCATTGACGGCGTGTGGTACACCCATGAACATGCCGACCATACGCATGGCATTGATGAGCTGCGTGTGTTCTTCCTGCGCCAGCGCCAGCGCGTGCCCATCTGGGCGGATGAACCCACGGCCGACATGCTGCACACCCGCTTTGCCTATTGCTTCGAATCAGCCGTGGGCAGCGATTATCCGCCGATCGTCGAGCGCCGTGTGATCGAAGCTGGCAGCGAAATCACAACCCAAGGGCAGGGTGGCGCAATCTCCGGCCTGCCCTTTACCGTGCATCACGGCAACATTGACGCGCTGGGCTTTCGCATTGGCGCCACGGCCTATACGCCAGACTTGAATGACATCCCCGAATCCAGCCTGCCATACCTGCAAGGCCTCGATCTGTGGATCGTGGACGCGCTGCGCCCAAAGCCGCACCCCAGCCATTTCTCGCTGCCCGAGACGCTGGATTGGATCAAGCGCCTGAACCCCAAACGCGCCATTCTTACCAACATGCATGTCGATCTGGATTATCAGACGCTGCTGCGCGATCTGCCAGCACACATCACGCCAGCCTATGATGGCATGCCGCTTGAAATCTAATGCAAAGCCTCATCAAGCAGCCGCAACATATTGATGGGGGCAAATAAAATGCCTCAGCGCTTACACAGTCTGGCTTTTACCATCCCACATATTATGGAATGAAATATTCCATAATATATATTATGCGAACGAAGGATATGGTCATGCAAGACCCCACAAAAATGAACCCCCGCGACATCGCCACCCTCCGCGCCGTTATGGCGGCGCTGCGCGCGCCAGTCACCGGCTGCCCGTGGGACCTGCAGCAAAGCTTCACCACCATCGCCCCATACACGATTGAAGAAGCCTATGAGGTGGCCGACGCTATTGAGCGCAACGACATGGCATCGCTGGTGGATGAGCTTGGCGATCTGCTGTTCCAGCCTGTCTATCACGCCCAGATGGCGGCTGAGGTTGGCGCCTTCACCTTTGATGATGTGATCGAAGCCGTCGTGACCAAAATGATCCGCCGCCATCCACATGTGTTTGGCGATGCTGAGGCCCGCGCAGCCGGCGTCTCCAAAGGCTTCTGGGAGGCCAACAAGGCCAAGGAACGCGCCGGCGCACCAAAGCAAGGTGTTTTGGACTCTGTGCCCCTCGGCCTGCCCGGCCTCACCCGGGCCGTCAAGCTGCAAGCCAAGGCCGCCAAAGTAGGCTTTGATTGGCCCTCGGTCGATAATGTCTATGACAAGATCGCTGAAGAAATTGCAGAGCTGCGCGCCGCACCCGTGGATCAGAAAGCCGCAGAATTTGGCGATGTGCTGTTCGCCCTGGCCAATGTGGCGCGGCATTTAGGCATAGACCCTGAAGCAGCACTCCGCACCACCAACCAAAAATTCACTCGCCGCTTTGCCCACATCGAAGCCGAATTAACCAAACGCGGCAAAGAACCCAAGGATTCAAACTTGGAAGAAATGGACGCCCTATGGAACCAGGCGAAGGAATTTGAACGAGCGCTCTAAGGATAAATGGTTTGCCCCAGTTCCAGCATGCCGACAAATTTCGCAATGTTCTTGGTCCGCGTCTCCGCCCGTTTCACATTGCCAATGCGAAACAAAATGGCAAAACGGTTCTGGGCGCTCAGTGTCTTGAAAAACGAGTTCGCCTTGGGGCTGGCCGCCAAAGCCTTGGCCAAATCCGGCGGCACAGAAATGGATTTGGAGCCGGCATAGGCGGCGTCCCAGCGGCCATTGGTCTTGGCCTTCTCGACCTCGGCCAAGCCCTGCTCCTGCATCAGGCCGCGCGCGATCAAACCCAAGGCCTTGTCGCGGTTCACTTGCGACCAGATGCTGGTCTTGCCGCGCTTGGAAAAGCGCTGTTGAAAGAACTGCGCGTCAAAGGATCGCTTCAAGCCATCAATCCAGCCATAACACAGCGCTTCATCCAGCGCTTGCGCATAGGTCACGCTGGTCACGCCCGCATTCTTCTTGGCAATCAAAAGCCAGATGTGGTCGGCGGTCTTGTGGTTTGCCGCCAACCAGCCCCGCCAGGCCTCCGGCCCTTCGAAGTGAACGGGCTCACTCATGGGCGCTCGCGTGGCATCTTGCGGCGGGCGCAACACTCAGGCTTCCTTATACCACACTTCAACTTTGCCAGAAATCTTCACCGTCATCGGGTTGCCATAGCGGTCCTTGGTCTTGCCGCCAACGGGCAGGCGCACCCAGCCTTCGGAAATGCAATATTCCTCAGCATTGGTTTTCTCCACGCCATTCAGGCGAATGCCAATGGGGTGGATCAACACCGCCTCAACAAAATGCGGGCTGCGCGGATCAACACTCAGGTGATCTGGCAGCGGGGGCTTGGGTTCAGTTGCAGTGTCCGTCATCGTCATCGTTCCATTATTGTGTTGAGGCTAAGCCTCACCGTTTTTCTTTCATTGCTTTGCCAAATTGTGATTGGGCCTGGCCCGCCGTGTCAGCATCCAGCCGCACGGTCAGTTGCGTGCGCCCATCTTCAAACACTTTGCGGTCCAAAACCTCACCGCGCTGATGCAGCCAGGCCATGCCTTTGCCATCCGAAGGGTCAATCACCACATCATAGAGCGTCGATGATTTGCCAAGGCGCGTCTCCACACAATCGAGCAGATCGGTAAGCCCCTCGCCCGTCAGTGATGAAATCAACACAACATCATCACGCCGCGCCGCCACAGATTTGCGATTGGTGAGTTCTGTTGCGTCCAGCAGATCAGATTTGTTCCACACCTCGATCACCTGGCTGCGGCGCTGCTCATCAATGCCCAGTTCTTCCAAAACCAGATTTACGTCATGCGCCTGCGCCTCGGTTTCACTATGGCTGATGTCGCGTACATGCAAAATCACATCCGCCGCCAAAACCTCTTCCAGCGTTGCACGGAAGGATGCGATCAGTTTGGTTGGCAGTTCCGAGATAAAGCCCACGGTATCAGACAAGATGATTTTGCGCCCGCTTGGCAGGGTGATATTGCGCATGGTGGGGTCAAGCGTTGCAAAAAGCAAATCCTTGGCCAGTACATTGGCATCGGTCAGCTTGTTGAACAGGGTGGATTTACCGGCGTTGGTATAACCCACAAGAGCCACGATAGGGTATGGAATGCGCTCCCTGCCCTTGCGATGCAGATCACGGGTTTTGACAACTGTTTCCAGCTCGCTCTCAATCTTGGAAATGCGCTCCTGGATCAGGCGCTTGTCCATTTCCAATTGGCTTTCACCGGGGCCGCCCAAAAAGCCAAAGCCGCCGCGCTGCCGTTCCAAGTGGGTCCAGCTGCGCACAAGGCGCGACTTTTGGTAATTCAGATGCGCCAGCTCCACCTGCAAAATACCTTCCTTAGTGGTGGCGCGGCGGCCAAAGATTTCGAGGATCAATCCTGTGCGGTCCAGCACTTTGCAGGCCCATTCGGTTTCCAAGTTGCGCTGCTGGATGGGTGAAAGCTGGGCATTGACCACCACCAACTCCACTTCAGTCTCCGCTACCAGCTTGGCAATTTCCTTGGCCTTGCCGCTGCCAATATAAGTGGCGGGGTTTGGCTTCAGAAGGGGGGCAATGACGGTTTCAACGATTTCCAGGTCAATCGCTTCCGCCAAACCCATGGCTTCTTCCAGTTTGCTCTGAGCATCACGGTCAAAGGCGTTCACAAGGTTTCGGGCCTTGCGCTCAACGTGCAACACAACGGCCCGTGTTGCCTGTGGGCCTTCAAGTTGGAAATCTACGCCGCCGCCTGCCTTAACGTGCTTTTTGATGGTCACGCGTCGCGGCTCTCGTCGTCAAATAAGGTGATAGGGCCACCTGGCATAATCGTGGAAATGGCATGCTTGTAAACCAATTGCGAAACTCCATCGCGGCGCAACAGCATCGAAAAATTATCAAACCAGGTAATAATTCCCTGAAGTTTTACCCCATTCACCAAAAACACCGTGACCGACATTTTAGATTTACGCAGATGATTGAGAAAAGTGTCTTGCAGATTTTGTTGTTTTTCTTGCGCCATAATGATTTCCGCGTGTTGTTATGTTTTTCGGGACGTAGCGAGTGAGACGGAGCTTAGCATAGAACAGATTGTGGCAAAAGCGTGCTTTTCCTAGCTTTCGTCACCGTCGCGCCCTGTCAAGCCCAACATTTTGATTTTGCGGTGCAAAGCTGAGCGCTCCATGCCAATGAAAGTAGATGTCTTAGAAATATTTCCGCCAAACCGTGACAGTTGCGACGTGATGTAGTCACGTTCAAAAGCGTCGCGCGCCTCGCGCAAAGGTAAGGCCAGCAACTGATCACCGCCAAATTTGTTTGGCGCAAACGCTGCATGAGAATCTGCATTAATCTGCGCTGGCGTAATATCTTCGGCACTATCTCCAACGGATACGATCATCACGCGTTCTACATTGTTGCGCAACTCACGCACATTGCCCGGCCAGTCACGGGTTTGCAGCAAAGTCACGGCGTCAGGTGAAAAGCGGCGCATGGGTTGGCCTGATGAAGCAGAATAGGCCTTAGTGAAGAACTCCAGTAACTCAGGAATGTCTTCGCGCCGCTCGGTCAGGCCTGGTACGCGCACAGGCACGACACCAAGACGATGATAGAGATCTTCACGAAATCGCTGAGCTTCAATCAGTTGCGGCAAATCTTTGGCGGTCGAGGTAATAATCCGCACATCAACTTTAACCTTTTTGGTGCCGCCTACGCGCTGAAAAGTCTGGTCCACCAATACACGCAAAACTTTGCCCTGGGTTTCCAAAGGCATGTCAGCAATTTCATCAAGATAGAGCGTTCCTCCATGGGCCTCTTCCAAGGCACCTATGCGCAATGCTTGTGCGCCCTGCCCCTCAACGCCAAACAATTCCTCTTCCATGCGTTCAGGTGCCATAGTGGCAGCGCTCAGCACTACAAAGGCACCATTGGCGCGGAGAGAACTGGCATGCAGGGCGCGTGCTGTCATTTCCTTGCCTGCACCCATGGGACCAGTGATTAAGAC
>JAGWUY010000120.1 GCA_028868255.1 Alphaproteobacteria bacterium
CCGACCTTTGCAACGCCGCCGTCAATGGCGCGCGCTTTAATCTCGCGGAGTTTATCTTCAGGCAGCAATTCCGCCATCACTTGCATGCCGAGCATTTTTCCCACGGCCTCGGCATTGGCCCGGTTATCGCCAGTCAACATGATGGGCAGCAAGCCCAAAGCCTGTATTTCCTTGATACCTTCAATCGCATCTTGGCGTGGCTCATCACGCAGCGCAATCAAGCCAATGGCCTTGCTGCTGACAATGACCACTGAAACACTCTTGCCTTCGGCCTCCAGTGCGCTGGCGCAGGACAAAACGACTTCATCTTTAACATCCAGCCGCGCAGCCGCACCAATGGTGACCAACTTGCCATCAACAGTGGCGCGCAAACCTTTGCCCGGAATGGCATGGGATTCAACCGCTTGAAACTTGATTGATTTTTCTTTTGCGAAAGCAACAATTGCCGTAGCCAAAGGATGTGAGGATCCTGATTCAGCGGCAGCAGCAATGCGCAGCACTTCATCTGCACTTGCCTTTCCAAAGGGCATAATGTCGGTAACTTTGGGTTTGCCCTCCGTCAATGTGCCAGTCTTATCAAAGGCTATGTGCTTCACCTTGCCGATGGCTTCAAGAACACCGCCACCCTTCACAAGAAGTCCACGACGGGCCCCTGCTGCCAGAGCCGAAGCAATTGAAGCCGGCGTAGAGATCACCAGTGCGCAGGGGCAGCCGATCAAAAGCAGCGCCAATGCCCGGTAAATCCAAGTGTTCCAGACACCACCCATGAGCAATGGCGGTATGATGGCAACTGCTATGGCAAGCGCACAGATGGCAGGCATGTACCAGCGCGCAAACTGAGCGATAAAACGTTCTGATGGGGCTTTGGAATCAGCAGCTTCTTCGACCAACCGCACCACACGGGCAATCACGGTGTCTTCAGCGGGCTTATCAACGCGCATCCGTAACACAGCTTCCGTGTTAATTGAACCTGCCAGAACAACATCACCCTTGGTTTTGGATCGCGGTACGGATTCTCCCGTGAGTGCGGACTCATCAACAGATGATGTGCCCGATAAAATCACACCATCGGCCGCGACACGGTCACCCGGCCGCACGACAAGGATTGAGCCGACCGAGATGTCTGCAATCGGCGTTTCAACAATGCCGCTTGGCGTCTCAAGCATAGCCGTTTTGGGCGCAATCTGCGCCAAGGCCTTGATGCCCGACCGCGCTCGGCCAGCTGCCACGCCTTCAAGAAGTTCACCCACTGCAAAAAGGCCGACAACGATGGCCGCTTCTTCATAAGCTCCAATAATAATTGCGCCGATCACTGCAATGGTCATCAGCATTTCAATCGTGAACAGAGACCCTGTGCGAAGGGCCGCAAAGGCACGCCGCGCGACAGGGAAAGTACCGATCGCTGCGGCCACCAAAAACAGCGGTAGTGCAGCGGAAGGCAATAATTTTTGCGCCAAATAGCCAAAGCCAACGATAGCCGCGGTTATGATGACATATATACCGCGCTGTGATTTCCACCACGCGCCCTCAATGGGCTCGCCGTGATCATCATGGTCGCTATGATCATCGTGATCATCTTTTTCGGCATGGCTTGAATGGTCATGGCCAGAATGATCGTGACCATCATGGTCATCATGGGGTTTCTTGGCGCTAGCCGCACTCGTTTTTTTCGACTTTCCGAAAAGCGAGATCTTGTAACCAAGTGTCTGTACTGTCTTTTCAATGGCTGCGGTTTGCGCCGCATCAACGGCATCAACCGTCAAAGTTTCGCTCTGCAACCCCACCTTGACATTGGACACACCTTCGAGTCGCGACACGGCGGTTTCAATTTTTGAAACACATGCCGCGCAATCCATGCCGTCGATCTTGAATTTTGTTTGTGCTGCAGTTTCCATCAGAAATGCGCTCCATGAATTTCAAACTGTGAATTGATCTTGTGATGTGATACAATCTACAGCCACTAGAGGATCAAGAGGTTTTTTATGGCGGCAATTGCGATCGGCAAGTTGGCGGAGATCGCCGCCACCAAAGTGCAGACCATCCGTTATTATGAGGAGATTGGCCTAATCCGTCCATTTGCACGCACGGAAGGTGGCCATCGTCTGTATGGGCCGGAAGATGCAAGCCGTCTTAAATTCATTCGCCATTCGCGCGAGTTGGGTTTTGGCATTGAAGAGATAAGAGGCCTGCTTGAACTTTCAGACCACCCTGAAACCAGCTGTTCTGCTGCTGATGCCATTGCGCGGGCGCAACTTGAACAAGTTGAAATTCGCCTTGAAAAGCTAAAGGCGCTGCGCAAAGAGTTGAAGCGCATGGTCGATGAATGTGAGCATGGCCGGGTCAGCCAATGCAAGGTGATTGCCGTGTTAAGTGATCACCGGCATTGCGGTGGCGATCACTAGATGGATTTTTCTCATCTGGGCTACACACTCATCCCAGTGATTGCTGCGATCATCGGCGCGATCGTGGCGGTCAATATTAACCTCAATGCAAAGCTTGTGAGCGCCATACAGCATTTTGCGGCGGGCGTTGTGTTTGCCGCCGCAGCTGGAGAAATTCTGCCCGATGTGATTCATGGCAACTCAGTGTGGGCCACCGCCATTGGAGGTATCTTAGGTTTAGCAGTGATGTTGGCAATCAAGCAGGTAGAGACTTACGTTAAAGGCCCCGTGGGCCTGCTCACCATGGTTGGTGTTGATATTTTGATTGATGGGCTTGTGCTCGGTATCGGTTTTGCTGCTGGCGCAAGGACTGGGCTGCTTTTGACCATTGCCCTTACGCTTGAAGTTGTATTTCTTGGTCTTACGGTTGCCAACGAACTTGGCGAAAGCATCCGCTCGCGCGCTAAAATTGTTGCGATCACAGCAGCGCTTGTTTTGGTGCTTCCCATTGGAACAGCATTGGCCGCACCCATTGCGCTGTTACCCGGCGTCGTCGTGACTGGCTTTTTTGCCTTCGGCCTCATCGCACTTTTGTATCTCGTCACCGAGGAATTGTTGGTTGAAGCTCACGAAACACCAGACAGCCCTTGGATCACTTCCATGTTCTTTGCCGGGTTTCTGGCACTTCTCATTCTCGAAGAGCTGATGGCTAAATGAACACCGCATCAATGCGTATGGCCATGATGCACATCTGGCCAATGGCGGTGTGAATGCGTCATGGCTAAATGGCGATGGGGATGGGAGTGGGGTTCGCTTGATTGCTGCCCCGCGGCATGGGCATGTTGGTGATGCGCGTCATGGCTGTGCCGGTGCTCATGTTCCAACTCCTCGTGGGCATGTTCATGCGTATGACGTTCTGACAAGTGGAGCCATGCACCAAAGGCCATCAACGCGCCCGCAATTAGGATCATTGGGGTTAGTGTTGCACCGAGAAACGCTGCAGCGGCCAAAGCCCCTAGAAATGGCGCTGTGCCGTAATAGGCCCCCGTCCTTGCTGACCCCAAATGGCGAAGCGCTACGATAAATAAAACCAAGCCCAGACCGTAACTCACAAAACCAAGTGCCATGGCGGCCACAGTGCTTGAAATGCTTGGCCAAGATACGCCCAAGGCATAGGCCAGTGATAGGTTGACGGCACCCGCAGCAAGCCCCTTGATGGCCGCTAGGACAACAGGATCAACAGCTGATATCTTGCGCGTCAGATTATTGTCGATGCCCCAAGACAGACAGGCGAGTGCAATCAAAGGCACACCCCACCCGCCCTTGCCGATGCCCCCTTCGAAAGACAGCAGCACTGCGCCCAACACAATCGCAATGGCGCCCATAAAAAGCTTGCGATCAACATGCTCACGAAACACCAGCCATGCAATAACCAATGTTGCCACCGCTTCAAGATTAAGCAGCAAGGACGCTGAGGCGGCATCAGTGGTGGCCAAGCCCCACATCAGCAAAATGGGACCGAGCACTCCGCCAAACACGATCGTGCCCAAAAGCCATGGCATGTCTTTGCGTGCAAGTGATGCCTCTTCAACCTTTTTCCCGAAGATGTGGCGCAGCACCAGCAGGGCTGTCAGCCCAGTGCCTGATCCCAGATAAAGCAAACCAGCCATCATTACGGGCGTAACATTGCCTACCAAAAGCTTGGCAATAGGTGTGGAGATGCCAAACAGCGCCGCTGCCGCCAAAGCCAGCAGCGGCGCTTTCAGGTCAGTATTTGGCAAAGACGACACGCGAACCATCACCTTTGAACAACATCACGTCATAAGGTTCACTGTGGCCTTCCATTTCCATGCCAGGCGACCCCATGGGCATGCCTGAGACGGCTAGTCCTGCTGCTTTGGGGCGTTCACGGAGCATTTTGATGATCTCTGCCGGAGGCACATGTCCTTCAACGATATAGCCATCAATCTTTCCGGTATGGCAGCCGGCGAGATCTGCCGGAACACCAAGGCTTTTGCGATAGGCTTCAAGATCAGGGCTGTCTGACATGTTGACGTCAAACCCAGCAGCTTTGAGTCCAGCTGACCATTTTTCACAGCAGTTGCAACCTGGGTTGCGCATCACATCAATTTTTCCCAAGCTGGTTGCGGCGAGACTGATGCGCCGCGAAACTGTGGTGACTACAAGTGCCACGGTCGCAGCAATAATATTGCGTCTGTTCATTTTTGATTCCTTCGCGTTCAATCTGTCACGAATTGGCCTATCATGCCAGCTTCGCCATGAGCGTGGTTCTGGTCGTGATAATATTGCCCTAGACCGCTTCCACTGGCAAGCCAGCAGCACGCCACTCTGGCATTCCCTCCTCTAGCCGCCAAGCTTTGAAGCCGTGCTTCCTGAGTTTGGCTACGGCTTCAAACGACAATACGCAATATGCTCCGCGGCAATAGGCAACTATATCTTGGCTAGGCGCGAGTGCAGCAAGCTCATATTCGAGTTCGCTCAGCTGCACATTGACAGCACCTGGCACATGGCCTGCTGCAAATTCATCAGCGGGCCTAATGTCGAGCACCGTGACAACCCCTTGGCGCATCAGATGTAGCAATTCGGTTCGGGCAATAGGCTCCATATCGTCTCGCTCGGAATAAAATTGCTGCACGATCTTGCCAACTTCAGCAACGTTGCACTCTGCCACGCGCTGCACTGAACGGAGCATCGTCAATATCTCTTCACCCACCAGCCGATAGATGATGAACTTTCCCTCACGGCGGCATGCGACAAGCCCGACGCGCCGCAAATTTTGCAAATGCTGCGAAACATTGGCGATAGGCATGTTGAGCCGCGAGGCCAACGCTTCTACTCCGCGCTCGCCCTGCGCTAGAGATTCAATCACTTCGAGTCTGGCCGGATGGCCGATAGCGCGTGCGACCGAAGCAAATTCAGCAAAGAGAGCTTTTTTAGGGTTAATTGACATGGCAAGAGCTTTACACTATATCATTCAATAGATCAATTGAATGATATAGTGTGGGGTTATTATGCCTGGTTATCTGTTGGCCAATGAGCCTTCCATTCGCCTCGGTGTATTTTTGGGCGTCCTCCTGCTCATGGCACTTTGGGAGGTGGCTGCCCCTCGCCGGCGCCAGGAAATTCCGCGCCTGCTGCGCTGGTCCAACAACTTGGCTTTGGTGGTTGTGGATACTTTGCTTGTGCGCCTTGCCTTTCCCGTCGTCGCTGTGGGGTTGGCTGTGCTGGCGCAACAGAATGGCTGGGGCCTCTTCAACATCATAAACACGCCAGTTTGGTTAGCCGTTCCGGTTTCTATGATTCTGCTCGATTTGGTTATCTATTTACAACACATTATGTTTCACGCGGTGCCTGCACTTTGGCGATTGCACCGCATGCACCACGCAGATCTTGAGTTTGATGTGACCACCGGTTTGCGGTTCCACCCCATCGAAATCCTGCTGTCGATGGCCTTAAAGCTTGCAGTTGTTGCAGCGCTGGGGCCGCCTGCCATTGCAGTGCTGGTTTTCGAAGTGGTGTTGAATGGCATGGCCATGTTCAACCACAGCAATGTTCGTCTGCCACTTGGTCTTGACCGCATGTTGCGCTGGATTGTGGTGACGCCGGATATGCACCGCGTTCACCATTCTATCATTCCCGCTGAGACCAACAGCAATTTCGGCTTCAACTTGCCTTGGTGGGACATGCTTTTGGGCACCTATCAGGCGCAACCGAAAGCGGGCCATGATGCAATGACCATCGGCATTGAGCAATTTCGCATACCGCGCGACCTTTGGTTAGATCGCATGCTGGTTCAGCCGCTGCGCGAGCCAGAAAATACCGCGGACGCGCAGAAGCGCGATTAGCAAAGTTCGCCTACCTATCTAAAACAAAACAACTGACTTTTGACAGTTTGCGGCAAGTCGCAGGGTC
This sequence comes from Alphaproteobacteria bacterium, assembly GCA_028868255.1. Classification (GTDB taxonomy): domain Bacteria; phylum Pseudomonadota; class Alphaproteobacteria; order Rhizobiales; family Aestuariivirgaceae; genus Aestuariivirga. The sequence continues at coordinate 6,315 of JAGWUY010000120.1, forward strand.
AAAAGTCAGTTGAAGCGATCTGAGATAAATGTTGCAGTCTATTCTGCGCACTTCAAAGAAGGTTAAGTGGCATTGCTTGGTGCTACAATTTCATCACCATCATGTGTGATCGTCATGTAGGCGACGATGCAGATGATGGAGGTGAGGAACAGCACGCTGGTGATGATAGTTCCAAAACCCAAGCCGCCATACTCTCTTGGCTGTGACAGCAGGTCCCCAAAAGAGGCCCCAAGTGGACGTGTGAAGATATAGGCCAGCCAGAACATCAGGATGGCATTTAACTTCAACACCGTGTAGCCAAAATAGAATGCTGCGATGATCGCGCAGAACAACAGACCTGTGTAGAGATAGCCGAGGTCATAATATTCTGCCACAAGATCGCCAGCAGCAGTGCCGAGGGCAAAGGTTAGTAGAATGGCGAGCCAGTAAAAACTCTCACGCTTTGTGGTGAAAATTGTATGTATTGATAAAGTTTTTTCTGCTGCGTACCACATCACAAATGTTGCTGCCAAAAGCACGGTGAAGACTATGGTGGTAGTGGTGAGCGGTACACCGTAGGTGCTAATCAAACAATCTGTTATCAGAGTTCCTACGATACTAATGAGCACGACAGCTGCCCAATAAAAGGACGGCACGTATTGCTTCTTAGCGAACTGAAAATAAAGTGCCACCGCCAAAACCGCACTCAT
>JAGWUY010000121.1 GCA_028868255.1 Alphaproteobacteria bacterium
TGGCATGCTCAGCGTACAGAATGAACCCCCGGCATTCCCCACTGATGTTGTATTCTCGCAACAGTGCAATCATTTGTGCAAAAGGCCTTTTTGGGACATGGGTTCAACTATGATCTGCCGCAATTGGTAATTATTCCACATCTTTAACGGTTTAAGTTTAGTGTGCGCCCCACGGGCGACAAAGCAGTACGACGCATGAGTGAGTTGAAATTCAGAAAACCATGGGCAGCATTTGCCTTGGCTTTCATAGTCGGTGGGGTGCCAAGCCCATGACCGCGCTGAGACTCATGCTTGTAGCGATATGGGTGATGGTTTCGGGCTTCACGACGGGTTCATCTGACAATAGTGATCCTGTTGGCGATTTTTTCTCGATGTTGCGCCCACCCAAAATCCAGTTACCGGACTTGGGCATTGTGCCGTTTTGGAGCAATGACTTTAAGCGTGCGCGTGGCGCTTATCTGGATGGGGACTACACGCAGGCAGTCAAATATTTCCGGCGTGCATCTTATGATGGCAACATGGTGGCTGATTGGTATTTGGGAAACATGTATCGCCTGGGGCAAGGCGTGTCGCTGGATCGTGCTACTGCTTACTCATATTATGTGCGCGTTGCAGAAAATTATGACCCGGAAGAACCCGATCCCACGCGACTGCGCGTGGCCGTAGATGCCCAATTGCGCGTGGCCGATTATCTGCGTACCGGCATCCGCAGCGCAAAACTGGTCGCAAACCCCCAAACTGCGGCACGCACCTATTTGCGTATCGCTACAAGCTATGGCCACCCGCGCGCACTCTATTGTCTCGGCACGATGAGCATTGAGGGCGAAGGTATGGCCAAAAACCCTTCGCAAGGATTGAAATGGCTCAACGCTGCCGTCCGCAAGCACAGCCCAGACGCTGCGGCCTATCTGGCAGAACTTTATGCAACCGGCACTCTGGTGAAGCAGGATGATACGCGCGCGTTAATGTGGTATATCGTGGCGGCGAAGAGTGCCACAAAAACTGAAAACCCAATTGTCTTTTCGCGTTTGAATGAATTGCGCCTTGCGGCCAACGAAGAAACCCGTATTGAAGCTGAGGCTCGCGCCCGCGTCTGGATCGAGCAAAACCCCATTCGCCCTGGCGAGTGATGGCGGCGCAGAAAAAATGTGCAGTAACGCCTAAAGATTGTCAGGCGCAACTGCCATTATTTGCAAGCAATATTCCACAACATCGATTACCGCGTCTTCCCCCTGAACGTCCTTGTCCCGGCCTTGCCCGCCTTACTCCCCGCGCGGCGTTGATCCGGCTTCGGATTCGGCCAGCTTTCTTCTGGGCCTTGGATGTTTGAGCTTTTGGCCAGCGGATCATCCATCACGGCCAGCTCCACGGCCTTCAAGCGCTTCACTTCATCACGCAACCGGGCGGCCTCTTCAAACTCCAGATTAGCTGCGGCGTCTTTCATACGCTTTTCCATATCGGCCAGAACTTTTTGCAGATTATGCCCCACCAGCGGGCCGTCCTCGGCAAAGCCTGTGTCCACTTGCACATGATCCTGCTCATAAACCGAGCGCATGATGTCGCGGATGTTGGATTTAATAGACAAGGGCGTGATGCCGTTTGCTAAATTATAAGTCTCTTGCTTTTCGCGGCGGCGATTGGTCTCGGCGATGGCGCGTTGCATGCTGCCAGTGATCTTGTCGGCATACATGATCACACGGCCCTCAACGTTGCGGGCCGCGCGGCCAATGGTTTGCACCAATGATGTTTCAGACCGCAAGAAACCTTCCTTGTCTGCGTCTAAAATCGCAACCAAAGCACATTCCGGAATATCCAATCCTTCGCGCAACAGGTTGATGCCGATCAGCACATCAAAAGCGCCCAGCCGCAAATCACGTAAAATCTCAATGCGCTCCAGCGTGTCTATATCGCTGTGCATATAGCGCACGCGGATGCCTTGCTCATGCATATATTCGGTCAGGTCTTCTGCCATGCGCTTGGTGAGCGTGGTGACGAGAACACGCATGCCAGAAAGCGCCACCGCCTTGCATTCCGCGATCAGATCATCCACCTGCGTTGTCACTGGACGAATGATGACGGGCGGGTCAATCAGCCCCGTGGGGCGGATCACCTGTTCGGAAAACACACCACCCGTTTGCCCCAACTCCCAGCCGCCGGGTGTGGCAGACACATAAATGGATTGCGGGCGCATTGCATCCCATTCTTCGAAGCGCAGCGGGCGATTGTCGATGCAGGAGGGCAGGCGGAAGCCGTATTCAGCCAGGGTGGCCTTGCGGTTGAAGTCGCCTTTGAACATACCGCCAATTTGCGGAACCGTGACATGGCTTTCATCAGTGAACACGATGGCATTGTCCGGCAAATATTCAAACAAGGTCGGCGGCGGCTCGCCGGGTTTGCGGCCAGTGAGATAACGCGAATAATTCTCAATGCCCGCGCAGCTGCCCGTGGCCATCATCATTTCAATGTCGAACAATGTGCGCTGTTCCAGCCGCTGCGCTTCGAGAATACGTCCCGCGGCGTTGAACTCTGCAAGGCGTAATTGCAGATCATTCTTGATGCGCATCACGGCCTGTTCCAGCGTGGGCTTGGGCGTCACATAATGCGAATTGGAATAGATTTTCACTTGCTGCAATTCGGCGCGCTTTTGGCCCGTCAACGGGTCAAACTCGCTGATGCCTTCGATCTCATCACCAAACAATGAAATGCGCCAAGCGCGATCATCCAGATGCGAGGGGAACAGTTCAATCGTGTCGCCACGCACGCGAAATGACCCGCGCACAAAATTCTGATCATTGCGCTTGTAGTGCAGTGACACGAGATCATTGATCAAGCTGCGTTGGTCAATGCGCTGGCCCGCCTTGATGGCAAAGGTCATGGCCGAATAGGTTTCCACATCGCCAATGCCATAAATGCACGACACCGACGCCACCACAATGACATCATCGCGTTCTAAAAGCGAGCGCGTGGCCGAGTGGCGCATGCGGTCGATCTGCTCGTTGATCGAACTTTCTTTTTCGATATAAGTGTCAGACCGCGCCACATAGGCTTCCGGCGTATAGTAATCGTAATATGAGACGAAATATTCCACTGCATTGTTGGGGAAGAAATTCTGAAACTCGCCATAGAGCTGCGCGGCGAGCGTTTTGTTCGGCGCCATGATCAGGGCTGGGCGCTGTGTGGCCTCAATGATCTTGGCCATGGTGTAGGTCTTGCCAGAACCCGTAACACCGAGCAGCACTTGGTTACGCTCATTGCTATTTATCCCCGCCACCAATTCCTTAATCGCTGTCGGCTGGTCGCCTTTCGGCTCGTATGGCGAAACCACTTGCAGCGGAATGCCGCCTTCGGATTTTGGCGGTTTAACAGGCCGCGGCGGGGCAAACATCGGCAAAGCCTGGACTTCGGGCCTCAAGCCTTCCAAACCAGCCCGCGCTGATTCGGGCAGGGTGTAGCCCTCTAATGGCAAATGTGGTGCCTCGGCGAATCCGCCCTCTTGTCGTGAGTGTCCCATGCAGGAGATATAGGATGCGCCGCCGCAGAACGAAAGAGTGCTGCTGACACCTGCTGTCAGCATTGGTCAATCAAAAATTCCGTCGGTTTATATTGTTGCAATGCAAAAATAAATCTACTGCCAAAACCGCAAAATGCTACTAACTTGTGGCGCGTTCTAAAAAAAAGAGTTTTGTGCCAATGAATCGTCGCATTTTCATTTATTTTTTCGTCAGCGTTGTATTGGTGGCGGGGTATATTTTTGAAGATAAATGGTTGCCGCTCTTTTCCGGAACCAAAGTAACCGATGCCAATAAGTCAACGGCAAGCGGTGGCAAGCGGAATACAGGGCCGATTTCGGTTCTGGCGGCAAAAGCGCAAACCGGACAAATGCCCATTTCCCGCCAGACCATCGGCTCCATTGTGCCTGTGGAAGCATCGGTGTTGACCACCTCTACGTCGGGTATCTTGGATAAAGTTCTCGTTACAGACGGCGCGTTGGTCAAGAAGGGTGATTTGATTGCGCAATTGGACACCCGCACCATCGATGGCACCATCGTCAAAGACCAAGCGATATTATTGCGCGATCAGGCGACGTTGCAAAATTCATTGATCGCTGCCAAGCGCGCAAAAGAATTGTTGGCCAAAGGCTTAAATAGCCAACAGGCAGGCAATGATGCGGACACGGCCTCACAAGTAGCTGCTGCTACAGTAAATTATGATCGTGCTGTTTTGTCAGCCGATCAAGTGGCTCTTTCACTCATGCAGATACGCGCACCATTTGATGGCCGCTTAGGTGCAATTCTTTTGTCGCCTGGAGCTTATTTGTCACCAGGAACATCAGTGGCCAGTATTACCCAACTTGATCCGGTTTTCGTTGAATTTGCATTGCCAGACCGAGATGCCGATCTCATCCAAAGAGCCAGTCGTGGTCAAATGCTGACGGTGGAAATCCGCTCGCAAACCAACTCTTCCGCCGCGCCAGTCAGAGGGCCGGTGGTGTTTGTCGATTCAACTATCGATGCCATTTCGGGCACTTTCAAAATGCGTGCACAATTGGACAATTCCCAAAGCCAATTGAAGATTGGGCAGTCTGTGAATGTTGATGTTTCTGCTGGAGTACTTAAAAATTTGGTATTGGTGCCCAATCAGTCGGTCGTACCAACTGCCACGGGTAACGCTGTTTATGTTGTTAAGGCAGACAGTACCATTGAAATGCGCCCCGTTGATCTGGCACTTCGCAATGACCAACAAGCCGGTATCAGCAAAGGCCTGAGCGAGGGTGAAGTGGTTGTTCAAGAAGGTCAGATCAATCTTGCAAACGGTGCTGCCGTCACCGTCATCAGTGCTGCCAAGCCCACTCCTGCAAATGTCACGACCCCAGAGAAATCAACAAAAACCGGTGTTGAAATTCAGTCCGCAAAAAAGAATCAGATCAAGCAAACAGACGGAAATGCAGCAGCGAGCGGGAGCACCGCGCCATGAATATTTCAGAAATATTCATTCGCCGACCTGTTGCTACTATTTTGATGATACTGGCACTGCTGAGCGGTGGTCTGGTGGCATACACGAAATTGCCTGTGGCTGCTTTACCACAAGCGGATTTTCCAACCATCAGTGTGTCTGCAAACCTTGCCGGCGCATCACCTGATACGATGGCCAGCGCGGTGGCCACGCCGCTGATCAAGCAATTTCAAACGATTGACGGTGTGGATACCATTACTGCCAGTTCCAATCTCGGAAGTACCAATATCACTATCCAATTCAATTTGAGTCGCAACATTGATGCAGCTGCGGCGGATGTGCAGGCCGCCATCAGCCGTACGCAACGCCAATTGCCGGCCAATATGACGACGCCGCCAAGCTATCGTAAAGCCAATCCGGCAAGTTTTCCTGTGTTGTTTCTGGCGCTAACGGGCGATGGCAGCACGCCCCTGACCAAAATGGATGACATCGCACAGAATATCATTGCGCCGGCACTTTCTACCCTCACAGGTGTAGCTCAAGCGCAAGTCTTTGGCGCAAAGACTTATGCTGTGCGCATAGAAGTTGACCCAGCCAAATTGACGGCGCGCGGCATGTCGCTCAATCAACTTGCATCGGCCATCAAAGCGTCAAACGATCAAACCCCATTGGGTGCTGTGCAAACTGTTGATCAGTCCATGACGATTGAAAGCCAGACCCAGCGCACAGATGCCAGTTCTTTTCGGTCTCTGATTATTGCCCGCAACAATGGCGGATCGCTGAGGCTTGAAGATATTGCTACTGTTCAAGACTCGTATGGCAATCTGCAGCAAGGCAGCTGGCTGGATGGTAAGCAATCCATTGTCGTTGCTGTTTTTCGGCAGCCCGCCGCGAATACTGTTGAATTGGTCCAAGCTGTCAAAAATCGATTGCCTTCTCTGGAGGCTGGCTTGCCAGGTGGCATGAAGATCAATGTGATCAACGATGCTTCCGTATCAATAAAGAATGCTATTCACGATGTCGCGTATTCTTTGGGCCTCACGATCTTGCTCGTTGTTGCAGTGATCTTTCTGTTCTTGCGACGCATTTCAGCGACTTTCATTCCGGCCTTGGCTGTGCCGCTGTCACTGCTGATGACCTTTGGCCTTATGTATTATCTGGGCTATTCCGTTGACAATATTTCGCTTCTTGGTCTCACATTATCAGTGGGCTTGGTGGTGGATGATGCCATCGTTATGCTGGAAAATATTGTGCGGCTGTTGGAACAAGGTGAAAAACCTTTGGATGCGGCGCTTAAAGGCAGCCGCGAAGTGACAAGCACCATCATTTCAATGTCGCTTTCGCTGGTTGCGGTGTTCATTCCCATTTTGATGATGGGCGGCATAATAGGCAAAGTGTTCAATGAATTTGGGGTCGTCGTTACAATTGCTATTTTGTCTTCTGCTTTCGTTTCGCTTACCGTGACACCAATGTTGGCCGCGCGCCTGCCCCACGCAAAAAGTGCCGAACATGAGGCCAAACAACTGGGTTTCATTACAAGAGTCTATGCAAAACTCGTAAGTCTTTGCTTGCGTAACAAGTTTGCTGTGATGGTGATTTTTTTCGTTACAGCTTGGGCGTCCCTCAGTGTTTTCAATAGCCTGCCACGCAGCCTCTTTCCAGCCGAAGATATTGGTTCGATTTCAATCTCAATGCAGGCGCGTCAAGATATTTCATATCCCGATTTGCTCGCTTTGCAGCAAGAGGCAGCAAATGTTGTGGCAGCCAATCCCGCAGTTGAACACTTGCTATCATTCGTGGGCGGCGGGCCGGGTGGTGCCAGCAACAATTCTGGCTCGTTTAACGTGCAACTCAAAGACAAATCCAAGCGTGGAACCATGGACCAAGTTGTGGCCAGCCTGCGCAAGGATTTGGCCAAAGTGGGTGGCATGCGGAGCTTTGTGAACCCGCAACAGTCACTAAATTTTGGCGGCCGCAGCACCCAAAGCCAATATCAATTGGTT